>CAJJNI010000005.1 GCA_905193085.1 uncultured Lachnospiraceae bacterium
AGTCCTGCATATTTATGAGGGGAAACCTCAGGGGTAATCGCAAAAAGGTTATCAAAATCCTGACCGTTATCGCTTGTTGTCACAGCTATTGGCCAGCGGTGTGCGCTGTCAGTAGTTGGATTGTAACAAAGTGCGTATCTGCCATCGCCTGTTTTTTGTGCCCAGACTTTTCCGGTGGCTGTTTCAATAGAATAATCAGTTTCTTTCTCACTCCATGTTTTTCCACCGTCAGAAGATTTTGTTACAAATGAATTTTTGTAAAAACCTAAAATATCTCCGTCAGGAAGAGTGTAGTATGAAAGTGCTTCAGCTCCAGGCTGTGTGAACCACTCTGTGTTGTGACGTTCTTCCTCCCACATCTGTTGTGTGAAAAGGTGGTCGTCTAACAGCTCTTCACACGCAGAAATAAAAGCTGCGTCAGAGCTTTCGCCAAAATGAGGGAACATGCCGGTGTTTTCCTTTGTATAACCGCCTGCCTCATTAAAACGGAGAAAATAAATATCTGAAAATGTATTGTCTTCATATATTTCTCTTACAACACGTCCAACTCCATATCCATTATTAGGAGCAATGCCATGGTTAGGAGCAATACCGTAAAATCCTGTAGCAAGAAGATGGTTATCTTTTGTTACATAAAAGCTTACTCTCTGGTGCATAACGCATGCAACAGTATCATTTGTAAGTTCCTCTGCATTCGGACCAGTATATGGAGCAGAAGGAGCTTCCATAGGTGGAAATAATACGACAGGTCTGCTCCATTTTGCACCATTATCAGACCATGCAATGAGAGTCTGTGATGGTGGGAGATGTTCGCTTACCGGGTCAGACAGATAATCTACATAAAATCTGCCATTCCAGTAAACAAGCATTGCTGCGTGGTTATATGACCAGCCGAATCCGTCTGTTGAGGTTTCTGAATTCTGTGTTGCTCTCATTACCTGAAAACAGTGGGTTCCAATTGCATGTCGCAGTGAACCGTCCTGAAATCTGACATCCGCTTTTTCTTTGTTATGACAGCGGACTAAATCGTTTTTAAAATAATCAGAAGTTGACATAATATCACCTTTCATAAATTTAGAATATTTCTCCAATAGGAGATGGCTCTTCTTTCTTAAGATCTTTCTTAGAAATAAGTACGCCTTCAGAGAACTGGTATTCTCCTGTTACATTACCTTTGTTTCTGCCAAATGTCTGTGCAAGACCTTCAGCCTTTTTATTTTTGAATCGTGCTCTTGTTTTGATGTTATCAGAGCCCGGGTAATAAGTTGTAAGAACATCAAATCCGTCATTTGTGTGGTTCCACTGGAATACTTTGAATCCGTCCTCATCAAAATAAACATATTCGCCAATACGCTTACCTAAATGGTATTCGCCTTTTGTCATGACTTCTCCGTCTGGATAGTAGAAGATGTCCTCGCCTTCAAGCAGGAATCGTCCGTCATCGGCAATACCGCCTGACCATTTGCAGCGAAGGGTACCGTCTTCATAGTGTTCTTCAAAAGTTTCAATATCTGATACTATCTTTGTAGCAGAAGATTTCATAAGTTCTTTATCAGCAGGAGATTCGCCTTCGTGTGAAATGAGCCATTCTTCATTAAATTCAAAATGAAGAAGAGGGCGGTTATTTGATGTTATAATATGTATCATTCCGTCCGGTGTCTGGCGGCATACACTGTAGCCTAATGTAGACTGACCGCCAAATTCATGAGGACTCTTTTTCTGTTTCTGTGTACCCCAGAGTTTTTTGAGTGTCCATGTTTTTCCGTCATCATCTGAGTATGCACCGTAAGAACCCCATTCTTTTATGGAATCAGGCTTCTGGCCTTTTTTGTTCTGGTAATCTCCGCACATGAAAAGTCTGCCGCTTTTTAAGCGGATAATGCAAGGCCTTTGTCCTGAAAACTGCATAGGGAATGGTGTTTTGCTTACTTCCCATGTATCACCTTTATCTTTTGAAATTGCCTGTGGCATGTATCCGTCTATATCAGAGTTCTTTCCACCCATTGCAAGAATTGAGCCATCTTTTAGATGTACAAAAGTTGAATGTCTTCCGGCAGTTCTTCCTTTAGGATTTTCCCATGTCTTCATATTATCGCGGCTTCTCCAGAGTACGGAACCCGGTTCAAAAGCTGCATCGGCTGCAACATAAAAAGTTCCGTCATCATCTCTTAAACATGAATTGATAGGCTGTCTTACAACTCTCTCGGCCTTGTCTTTGAAAAATGGGAACTGTACTTCGCTCCATGTTTCACCGTTGTCAGTTGAATAAATATACTGGAAAGGGAATGAATCAGTCAATTGCTGCCAGCCCCAGAAATGATAGATTGTACCATCTTTGTCAGTATAAAGGTTAGGAGCGTGGTCATTTACTCCGACAGGGTTTACGAAAATATCAGGCTGTTCCCATTCATCGCAGCCTTTTCTTAATCGTGTGCCTGCAATTCCGACTTCTGCATCATATTCTTTATAAGAAGAATAAATAGAATACAGAAGGTCGCCGTTAGGGCAGACTGTAAGTGCCGGAGAGTGGTGGTGGTGTCTGAAAATGTGATTCAGACCGACTGCACGTATTTCTTCACTTGGAGAATTATCCGGTGGTGTAGGAAAAACATATCTTTTTCTGAAATATGGTTTCTTTGGGTCAGGTCCGTCAGTTAAATGTACGCCCTTTTGATGAATATTCATGCAAACCTGATTTGTAGGGTGCTTATCGCTCACTTCAGGAAGTTCACCGCATGCAATTCTTAAACCTATTATATGTCTTCCGAATTCGTTGTTTTTATCGTCATGATAGTGGCGGTATGTAGGAGGAAGAGATGCTCTCCACCATAAATCAAGGTTATGTTCGTTGTATCTTGCAGGATTGTCAAGATAACCGCCTCGTATTACTTTGCACATTCCTGTTGCAGGACCTGCCGGATCTGTCTGGTCTAAATCAGTATAAGCATCATACCAGTCAAAACACCATTCACGAATATGAGTATCACACATTCTGTCGATGTTAAGTTCAGTTGACTTTCTTGCAGCGGCTTCCCACTCAGCTTCAGTTGGAAGTCTGTATAATTTGTTTTCTTTTTTTGAAAGCCATTTACAGAACTCTGCAGCTTCAAACCAGCTTACTCCAAGTACATAGCCTCTGTAATTAGTTGTATCTGATGGTTTATTGTATGTTTCATTATAAAATTGTTCGAAAATATCCTGCTTTACAGGTTCGTCAGCTATATAATATGGTTTTGTTATGAAGCATTTGTGGGTAGGCTGTGCATCAGGGTGATTTTCCCAGTCGCCGCCGCCTCTTCTGTAATCGTGCGCTTCTACCAATACCATTCTTGTTCCTATAGAGTTTGTATATTCATGTTTTGAAGTCTCAGGTGCAGGAAAATTTCCCCAGTCAAACTGTGTGCAGTGCCATGCACCTTTAAAAGTTTTGTCACTCATATTGTGTTGAAGTCCTTTCTTATAGTAATTATTAGTATGATTATTGATTTTTACATAATATATAAAACTATGTAATAATACCTGTTAGATAATATTCTAACAAATTTATGGTATAGTGTGCAATACAATTATCAATTTATTCACTGTTTTTTCGCAAATAAGTAAAATTGTAAAAATGTGTTATATTTGTAATTTTGTGCATATGATAAAGATAAAATTATGAATGTTAAATTTTTATAAAAGCCTTTAAAAGCATTGTTTTATATGCTATTATTAATAAAAATAGAGTTGAACGGAATATAGAAAACGATACTGATGAAAATGGTAATTTATCCAATGAGTTTATAAATGAGTTTGCAAATTTAATTAAAAATTTACAAAAGGTTAACTGACTATTAATAATGTTGGACAGGGTATGCTTCAAAAGGATAAATTTACATATAAATAAGATTTTTTTCCATATTATTATTGTTATATTGATGTTAAAATTAAATGACTATTATTATACCCCTGTCTTTTTGTGCCCTTTTTGCGGAAAAATGACAGAAATAAGATAGAAAAATGAGAAAAATTGTCGGCTTACAGTTATATGTTTAAAAAGTCTGACAAGTAAAAAAGGAGGCTGATGCGTAAGTTATGAGGGTAAATGGAATTATTTCAGCTATGCTGACACCACTTAATGATGATGAAAGTATCAATGAAGCGGAACTTAGAAATCAGGTTAACCGTCAGATTAAAGCTGGGGTTGCCGCAGTTTTCTGCCTTGGAACAAACGGAGAGTTTTATGCTTTCGACAAGGAAGAAAAAAAGAAGATTATCGACATTGTAGTTGATGAAGCTGATAACAGAGTGCCTGTTTTGGCAGGTACGGGATGTATTACTACATCAGAGACAATTGAATTGACTGATTATGCGAAAGATGCCGGTGTTTCTGCTGTGTCTGTTATATCACCATACTTCGCGGGAATAAGCCAGGAAGGTTTATATCAGCATTTTTCAACTGTTGCAGATGAATGCCGGATGCCAGTTATTATGTACAATATTCCGGCAAGAACCGGTGTTAATATTCATTATGAAACTGTAAAAAGACTTGCTGATAATCCTTATATTGTAGGAATAAAAGACAGCAGTGGTAATTTTGATAACACACTTAGATACATAGAAGAAACACCTTCGGATTTTATTGTTCTTTGTGGTAATGATTCATTGATTTTATGGACACTGATGGCTGGTGGAAATGGAGGAATCTCAGGAGTTACCAATATTTTTCCAGAACATATGGTGAGCATATACAAGAAGTTTGCAGAAGGAGATTTTGAAGGCGCTAAGAAAGCACAGGATCAGATACGCTGTATCAGAGATTGCTTTACAGGATATAATCCTAATTCTGTTGTGAAGCGCGCAGCTGCATTGCTTGGCTATCCTGTCGGACCTGCAAGGTCACCTTTTGATATAGATGATGAGAAACTTGACAATAAGCTTTTAAATGCTTTTAAAGAGTTTGAAGGTATAAAGTAGTCGTCGGATGGTTTTAATCATTTATTAAAATGTTATGTATCTGTAAATCTTCTTATTAATATATATGATATTTAATATGTGATATCAGAGCAAAAAAAATGCAGGCTCGTTGCAGAGTAATCTGCAGGTGTCATAATATAGTGATTATTTATTAGTAGAAGAGATGCGGTATATATAAATTGCCGGCAGTATTGCTTCCGGCAAGGCTGGTTACCCTAAGGAACAATGACCAGAAATGGTTGTTGATTATTATATATTTATTAAAAGCTTAATAATATGAAAGAAAGCTTTTGTAAAATCTTGCGAGAGGAGAAAAGGTAAAGAAATGAGAAAGAAAAGATTACTTGCTTTTGTATTAGCATGTGCAGTCGCTACTTCCGGTAACATTTCAGTCGCATCTGCTGATCCAAGCGGTGAAGCAGTTTCAGCAGATGATGCTTCAGACGAAGCGGTAACAACTGCGGAGAATGGAACAACAGCTGTAGCAGATGATTCTGATGTCAGTAGTGTTGAGAAAAGTAACAATTTCCGTGTTGGAGAAGCTTATGATGGAGATATAACTGCGGAAGCTAAGACATTTACATCAGATGTCTTTGATTACACAAAGCAAAGAGCTGAGTATGAGGAAAAAGGATACAAATCTGTATCTGCTGACACTGAAATCAAACTTGATATTGAAGACGCTGTCGGAAAGAATCCGTTTGTGTTTGAAGAAGGTGAGCTTACTCTTGGAAAGAGCAAAGCTGAAAAGGTTAAAGGTGTTCAGTTCTTTGAAAAAGATGACAACACTGACTGCCCTTATGTTGAATGGACATTTAATGTTGAAGAAACAGGCCTTTATGAAATGTATATGAATTATAAGGCTGAGAGCAGTTATGGAACAACTATTCAGAGAAAGATAGAGATTGATGGTGAAGTTCCTTTTGATGATCTTTACAATGTATATTTGACACGCCGTTTTGAAGAAAATAAAGATGGTTTTGACAGTAAATATCTTGATAAAGGTGAGTATCGTGTTAAGACAAATGCAATCGGTAATGAAATTATGCCTAGTCATACGGAACTTGAAGTGTGGCAGCAGAATGCTATCACAGATAATGAAGGTTACTATGAAGATCCGATGCAGTTTTATTTTGAAAAAGGCGAGCATACAATCCGTATAAGCTATGTGGACCAGAATATCGTTCTTGGAAATGTTTATCTTAGAGGTTCAAAAGAATATGATACATATGAACAGTACCAGAAAGATAATGACAGCAAGAAAGATAATACAGGTAAAGATACTGAAGTAGACAGAGTACAGGCTGAAAATGCACTTTGGACAAGTGAAGGAACTATTCGTCGTGATACTGATACAGATCCTAAGACACAGTCCTCATATGGTACTGATAATTCTGCTACAACACAGATGCTTAATATTATCGGTGGTTCAAGATGGCAGTCTGGTAATCAGACAATTGCATGGCAGGTTGAAGTGCCAGAAGATGGTTACTATACAATTAACATGAGAAGCAGCCAGTCAAGTAATGCCGGTATGCCTTCTTATCGTCAGATTAAAATTGACGGTGAAATTCCTTTCGAGGATATGAAGCTTTATGAATTTGAATATATTTCTGGCTGGCATGCAACTACTCTTGGTAAGAAAGTTGTAGATAAAGATGGAAAAGCAGAAGTTAATTCAGATGGAAGCTATAAGAGAGATGCTTATAAATTCTATTTGACAAAGGGTACACATGAAATCTCAATGACAGTTAAATCTGGAGATGTTTATGAAATTGTATCACGCGTAAATGAAGCAATTTCACTTACATCTGCTGCTTATCTTGATATTACAAGAATTACAGGTACAAGTCCTGATAGTAATGTCGAGTATAATCTTAAAGATGAAATGCCTGAACTTCCGAAACAGTTTAATGAAATTGCAGATGTTTTACAGGAATGTTCAGATTACCTTAAAAATATTTCTAACCAGACTACAGAGATGCAGGGTAACTTTGATGAGTTAATCAGTATGTTCCATGGTTATGCAAATGACCCGGATTCAGTTGTTGATGGACTTAGCGATTTGGAAGATACACAGACAACTCTTGGTGATTACATTCTTAATATTGGTGATATGCCGCTTACACTTGATTATATTGATGTAAAACCTGCTGCTGATGATTCAGAATATACAATCGCAGTTGGTGGTATGTGGCAGAAATTATGGTATTCAATTCTTAACTTCTTCTCATCATTCGTTAAGAATTATGATGCCGTTGGTACATTGGCTTCAGAAGATGGTGATTATGAAAGCATCACAGTTTGGATTGCCCGTGGTCGTGAATGGGGTGAAGTACTTAAGAGTCTTGCTGATGAAACATTCCTTGAACAGTATAAGACATCTGTTGCACTTAACATTCTTCCATCAGGTCAGTTGAATGCCGGTAATGTATCAGCTCTTATGCTTGCTATTACTTCACATCATGCACCTGATGCTGCGGTAGGTATTTCATACAGTGATCCTGTTGAATATGCTTATCGAGATGCTATCATCGATTTGACACAGTTTGATGATTTTGAAGAAGCAAAAGATCAGTTCTATGATACAATGTTTGTTCCTTATACATATGTTAAGGACGGACATGAAGGTGTATTTGCTCTTCCGGAAACTATGGACTTTACTGTTATGATGTACAGAACAGATGTATTTGAAAGTCTTGAACTTGATGTTCCGGAAACATGGGATGAGCTTTGGAGTGATACACTTCCTGTCCTTATTGAAAACAGTATGAGTTTTGCTTTCCCTGTTGATACAACAGCAAGTTCTAACTCTCCTTCTTCTTTGAAAGGTATGACAATGTACCTTATTCAGGGAGGCGGTGCTTACTATCGTGATACTAAAGAAAGCGATGGAAGCTATATTGCACCAGATGATCCTGTACAGGGATTATATTCAAATCTTGACACACCTGAAGCTTTCGCTGCTTTTGAGAAGTGGACAGATATGTATGTTGATTATGGTATTGATGCTGAGTCATCATTCTTTACAAGATTTAGAACAGGTACTCTTCCTATTGGTATTGGTTCTTATGCTTCATACATGCAGGTACTTACAACAGCCCCTGAATTGTATGGACGTTGGTCAGTTGCTCCGATGCTTGGTGTAAGACAGGAAGACGGTTCAATTGATAACCGTGTTGGTGGTATTTCATTAACAGCTTGTCAGGTTATGGAACAGTCAGAAAAACAGCAGGCAGCATGGAACTTTATTAAATGGTGGATGTCTGAAGATACTCAGATTGAGTATGGTAACGAAATTGAAGCAACAATGGGTATTGAAGCTCGTTGGAACTCCGCAAACAAGAATGCGTTTGAAAATCTTCCATGGGATGAAGATGACATTAAGGTTATTCAGGGAATGATGGGTAAAGCTGTTGAGCAGCCAATCGTTTTAGGTGGATACTTTACAACCCGCCATCTTGTTAATGCATGGAACAGAGTTTACTTAAGTAATGAAGAACCTCGTGATTCATTGGAAGAAGCAGTTAAAGATATTAACAAAGAGCTTCGTACTAAACATGAGGAGTATGGTGTTGGCGAGTATGAAGATTAGGAGGAAAGTATGAGTAAGAATTCAGATGCTACCGCGGCTGTTAAGCCAAAGGTATATAGCAAGGGAAGAAGAATTTGGCGAGATAACAGAATCGGATGGGGCTTCCTTCTTCCATTTATGGTTTTGTTCTTAGTCTTTACTATTATCCCTGTATTTGTAGCTATGGGATATAGTTTTACTAACTATAATATGATTCAGTCCCCTTCATTTGTAGGTTTGCAGAACTACAGAAACTTGTTTCTCGAAGATGATGTATTTATTATAGCATTACAGAATACATTAGTGTTTGCCTGTGTTATCGGACCTACAGGTTACATAATGTCATTCTTAATGGCATGGTTTATCAGTCTTTGTAAGAGAGGTCGTGGACCACTTGCATTGGCATTCTATGCTCCATCACTTACAAGTGGTACTGCCATGTCAGTTATTTGGCTGGTTATCTTCTCTGGTGACCGTTATGGATATTTGAACCACTTACTCATTAGAATCGGGTTGATTTCAGACCCGATCCTATGGGGTAAGGATTCGAGATATATACTCTGGGTTGTCGTAATTATTTCAGCTTGGATGAGTATGGGTACTGGATTCCTTGTATTCCTTGCAGGTTTACAGAACCTTGACCCTGAACTTTACGAAGCAGGTAAGGTTGATGGTATCAAAAACCCATTCCAGCAGTTATGGTATATTACACTGCCACTTATGAAACCACAGTTATTGTTCGGTGCTATTAACTCAATTGTTAGTTCACTTGCGGTATTCGATGTAGCCACTGCGGTTGCCGGTTTCCCGAGTCCGAACTATGCAGCACATACGATTGTTGCTCATCTGTACGATTACGCGTTTACCCGATTCAGTATGGGTTATGCATCTGCAGTTGCGATGTTCCTGTTCGTATTCACATTCGGATTGAGTCGTATTTGTATGAGAATATTCCGTTCAGATGATTAGGAGGATAACATAATATGAGTAAAGAGAAGAACAGTGCGAGCGTGGATGCAGGCACACAGGCAGCCCAGATTGCTGCCGCAGCGGTGCGTAAGAATACGGCTCGTCGTCTTAAGAAAAAATTAAAACCAGGTAAGATTATTCTTTATATCCTGGTTGGAGCATTGTTATGCTTTACAGCATTCCCGATGATTGCAATGGTATGTCGTGCATTCATGTCACTGGAGGATTTGTTCCATTATCCGCCATATATCTTTGTACATCATCCGACACTTGGAAACTTTAGAGACTTGTTTACATCACTTAGTTCTTCAGAGGTTCCATTTACAAGATATATTTTTAACAGTTTATGGGTAACTGTTGTTACTGTGTTCTTAAGTGTATTTATTTGTAGTATGGGTGCTTACGGTATGGTTAAGCATAAACCAATTGGTGCGGCAGTTATCTTCAATATTGTCGTTGCAGCTCTTGGTTTCTCATCACATGTTACAAAGATTCCTAACTACATGGTAGTATCAGGATTAGGTTTAATTAATACATATGCAGCATTGATTGTTCCAAGTATTGCTACTGCTTATAACTTCTTCCTTGTTAAGCAGTTCTGCGAACAGTTACCTGATTCACTTCTCGAAGCTGCCCGTATTGACGGTGCTAAAGAACTTCGAGTATTCTGGACAATTGCAATGCCGCTTTTGAAACCGGCATGGAGTACATTAGCAGTATTCTCATTTGTTTCTAACTGGAATGACTCTTTCTCACCACTTGTATATATTACAAGTGATGCCATGAAGACATTGCCTCTTGCATTACAGACAATGGCTGGTGGTGCCGGCGTAGTTTCCCGTTCAGGTACCACGGGTGCTGCAACACTTCTGACTACAGCACCTACAATTATCGTATATACAATCATGAGAGGTCGAGTAATGCAGACAATGACCTACTCAGGTATTAAGAGTTAAGGAGGGACGAAAGAAATGAGAAAATCAATAAAAAGATGTCTGACAGTCGCATTAAGCGTGCTTGTATGCTCACTTTCCTGCGTTCCTGCTGCAGCAGAGGTTAAAAACTTCGTAATTGATACTGATAATAATATGTTACCTATTCCGGAAACATATACAGTAACAAATGTTATCAAGAATCTTGATGGAACAGAAATTGCATTTAAGAATGCTGAAGATTTGTTCGTAGATTCAGAAGATAATATATATGTAGCTGATACTGGAAATAACAGAGTATTAAAGCTTAACAGCCAGGGTAAAGTGCTGTTGGAAATTAAAACTGCATTTTTGAAGAACTTAAATTCACCAAGAGGTGTTTTTGTAGATTCAGATTTAAATATCTGGATTGCTGATACAGGTAATCAGAGACTTGTAGTTGTAACAAAAGACGCAAAAGATTATATCGAATATAAGAAACCTTCAGGAATTACTGACTCAAAGGGTGCTACATTCGATATTGAAAAAGTTGTTGTTAATGATATGGGTTACATATTTGCCCTCAAAGGTGCTTATGTCATGAAAATGGATATGAGTAACACATTCCAGGGTTATATGGGTGCTAAGAATGTAGATTTCTCATTCTCACGTTTCCTTATCAGAACATTTGGTAGTGAGGCACAGAGAAGAGCTACAGAAGCTTTAAGACCGACTTCATATAATAACCTTACAATTGCTTCTGACGGAAACCTTTATGGTGTACTTTCAGAAGGAACAAGCGGACAGATTCGTCGTCTTAATTCAGTAGGTACTAACACATATCCAGAAAGTTCATACGGATTTATGGGATATTATAAAGAAGGTGCAATACTTCCTACAGAGCCTACATTTCATGATATAGCAGTTGATAATCAGGGTATAGTCAGCGTTGTTGACCAGAATACAGGTTTGATTTATCAGTACGATAAAGAAGGTAACCTGCTTACAACTTTCGGTGGAAAGGGTGACAAAAAAGGTACTTTCAAATCTCCATGTAGTATTGCTGTAGACAGTAAAAACAGATTATATGTACTTGATTATTCTGAGACAGCTGCCTGTATTCAGGTATTCTCAGAAACTAACTTTATCACACTTGTACATGAAGCAATTAACCTCCAGTTAGACGGTGAGTATACTAAAGCTCAGGATATGTGGGAAGATATTTTGAAAATTGACTCAAGTTATTTTGTAGCACATAAGAGTATAGGTAAAATTCAGTATAAACAGGGTAAATATACAGAGTCTATGGCAAGTTATAAGATGGCTGAAGACAAGAGTGGTTATTCAGAAGCATTTAGTGAAGCAAGACATGAAGTATTCAGACATTACTTCTTCTGGATTGTAGTTGTAATTGTTGCAATTATCGTTGTATTTATTAAGACATTTACAGCTATTAAGAAACGCGCAGATAAGTGGGCGTTCGATATCGAAATGAAAGGAGATATGTAAATGAAGTCGTTAAAATTAGCAGCGGTTACATTTTTTCATCCATTAGTTGCATTTCGTTATATGAAATCACACAGAGATAGAAAATATAATTACTGGCCAATTCTCGTATTTTTGGTTTTAATGATTTTCACTAAGATTTTTTCAATTTTTGTGACACATTATCCATTAGCTACAGTTGACAGTAAGAATGCTAACCTGTTTATTGAATGTGCAGTTATGATAGTACCCGTTGTTTCGTGGGTAATTGCCTCATATGCCATGACAACTATTCTTGGTGGTGAGGTTCAGTTCAGGGAATGTTTAACAGCATGTAGCTATTCATTGCTTCCATATATAATTATCAATATTCCACTTACAGTGGCAACAAGAATTATGGATGCAGGTCAGGTTGCAGCATACAATGTATTTAACAATTTTGCATTATTGTTTGTATTATTGCTTCTGTTTATTAACTTGAAAGAAATGAATAATTACTCAATTCCTAAGACATTTGGAATCATTATTCTTTCACTGTTTACCATGATTTTATTCTGGGCAGCAGTTGCATTAGTATTCGCCCTTAGCATGAGATTTGTAAGTTTTGTATCAGAAATATTTACAGAAATCAGTTACAGGTTAACTTATTAAAGGGAGGAGACTAAGATGAAGAAGAGATTATTACTCATGACATCAATACTTGCGCTTTGTGTTGCAGGTATTAGTGGATGTGGCAGTTCCTCTACAGCTACAGAAATTCCTAAATTGGAAAGTCTTACTGAAAAAGATAATGCTACAGTATCAGAAAAAACATTTAAATATGATGTAACACTTGATGATTCAGGTAAGAAATATGCAAAAGTTGCTGATAATGGTGACTATGAAATGTATCTTGATGATGAAGCAGTTTCATTTTGTGTAAAACAGAAATCAACAAATGAAATTTTTAATACTGCGTTAATACCGGAAGATCATGGTTCAAAATCAGATGATATTAATCCAAAATCACTTGAAAGATACAGATCTCCATTACAGATTACTTACTATAATAAGACAAAAGACAGTGCAGCTACAGTTTCAACTTATCTTACAGATTTCAAATTTGCCAAGTCAGGAATCAAAACTTACGAATTGAAAGAAGATAATAAGGTAGTTGGTTTCAGAGCTGAATATCCAATTGCTTCACAGGGCAAGAATGATGATATTAATATTACAGTATCTGTTGATTATAAATTAACAGATGACGGATTTGATGTTACATTGCCTGTTGACTGTGTTAAAGAAGAAGGAGATTACGGTGTAACAAAAATCACAGTTTTACCTTTCTTTGAATCAGGAAGCGATACAGAAGATGGTTACTTCTTCTATCCTGATGGAAGTGGTGCAGTAATGGAATTTAAAGACAGTTCACATAATGGTGAACAGCCTGTATCTTATACAGTTTATGGTAACCTTGAGAACTACAAGAATATGCTTGGACAGTGGGATGAAGAAGATTCCTATGTATTTATGCCTGTCTATGGTGCAAATGTAGAAAATAAGAGTTACACAGCAATTGTTGAAGCAGGTGAAGAAACTTCAACAATAACTGTTACACCAGGAACTAATAAAGATCCATTTAACCATTTAAATTCTACTTTCGAATTTAGAAAATCATTCAAAGACCAGAGATATGCAACAGCAGGTTCAGATAAGACTGTTTTAACTTTCGATTCAGAACTTACTAATATCGAAAGAAAAGTGAGTTATCATTTATTTAAAGCAGGAGAAAATACTCAGTATGATGATATGGCAGTATGTTATCGTGAATATCTTACAGATACTCTTGGTGTAAAGAAAACAGACGATGTATCAGATAATATTCCTGTATCAATTGATTTCTTTATGGGAATCAAAGAAGATGGACTTATTCTCGATACTTTCCAGGCTGTTACAACATTTGAACAGGTTGGTGAAATGATTGATGAACTTAATCAGAATGGTGTAGAAAGTGTTGAAGCACAGCTTAAAGGCTGGACAAAAGACGGTTACTATACTGACCCTGTTCAGTTCCCTGTTAACTCAAAAATCGGTGGTAAAAAAGGTCTTGCTAATCTTACTGAAAAATATAAAGATAACAAAGAAGTTAAGATTTCGCTTGAAACTAACCTTTTAGAGGCAAATGAGAAGGCAGGCGGTTACAATGTCAATACTGATACAATTACACTTGGTAACTACATGGTATTAAATAATAATAACAAATATCTGTTATCACCAAATGTTTCATATGGTTTATTTAAAGACATGGTTAAGAATGCTGACAAAAATAAGGCATCAGATATTAACGGATATAGTTTTTACAGTGTAGGTCAGTACTTACTTTACAACTATAATTCAAATAATACATTAAGTCTTACTCAGGGTAAGAAGATATGGCAGGATATGCTTGCTGAAAACGAAAAGACATACGGTACAACTATTGTACAGGGTGGTAACCAGTATGTACTTGGAAGTGCAGACAAGATTACAGACATTCCGTACGAAGACTCAGGTTATCGTATCACTACAAAGAGTGTTCCGGTTTATCAGATTGCTTTACATGGTTTAGTTGAGTTTACCGGAGAACCTGGAAACCTTTCAAGTGATATCACAGAAGAGAAGCTTAAATGGGCTGAATACGGTTATATGCCATACTTTGAACTTACATACAGTAGTTCTGATAAGTTAATGTATACAGATTACAACGAGTTGTTCTCATCTGAATTTAAAACATGGATGGATGAAGTTGTAAGCGTATATGAAACTTTCAATGAGCAGCTTTGTGATGTATGGAATGCATACATTGTTGGTCATGAGGAAGTTGCAACTGATGTTTACAAGGTAACTTATGACAATGGCAAATCAGTGTACGTAAACTATACTGACAAAGAATATCAGACTAAATCAGGAGATATTGTAGATGCTCAGTCATTTGTTGTAGTTGATAAATAAGAGAGGATTATAGTATGGGAAATAAAAAAACAAAAAAGAAAGGATTGACCATGAGACAGCGTACAACGCTGGAAGGCTTAATGTTTGTAGCCCCTTGGATTGTCGGTGCATTACTTTTCTTCGTTTATCCGATTATCGTCTCATTGCGTCTTAGCTTTAGCCATTTGGACAATGTTGCTGGTCTTCAGATGACATTTAATGGTTTAGATAACTATAAATATCTGATTTTTACAGACACAAGTTACCTTGCTAACTTCTTAAGTTCTGTTAAATCAACTTGTATAAATACACCGGTCATACTAGTATTTTCATTGATTATTGCGATGTTAATAAATCGTGATATCAAAGGCCGTGGATTTTTTAGAACAGTATTCTTCCTGCCTGTTCTTCTTGGTACAGGTTACATCATGCAGCAGCTTCTTGGTACAGGTGCCGGTGATGTAGTAACAAATTCAGTAGATGGAATTGTTACAGGTGTTCTTATGAAGGCAATTGGTGCAACATTTGCCGGATATGTACAGCTATTCCTCAGTACAATTACAGTAGTACTTTGGAAGTCGGGTGTACAGATTATACTTTTCCTTGCTGGTTTGCAGGGTATTGGAGCTTCTCTTTATGAAGCAGCCCGTTGTGATGGTGCTACTGAATGGGAGAACTTCTGGAAGATTACATTACCAATCGTATCTCCAATCATCTTACTTAACTTTGTATATTCAATGATTGACCAGTTTACAGATTCAAGTAATGCAATCATTTCAAACATTAACCATGCTATTCTTGACCAGGCACAGCTTGATATCGGTGCTACAATGGCATGGATGTACTTCGCATTTACATTGGTAGTGTGTGGTATTGTACTTATAATCATGAGAAAACTTACATTTAATATTGGAGAGAGGTGATAAAGAATGGCTAAATCAGCAGATAAGGTGGCTGCAAAGGCTGCAAGAAAAGCAAAAAAGGCAAGTCAGCCAAAAGTTAGTCCTATTAAATCTTTACAAATTTATTTACAGAATAATACAGGTAAGAAGCTTGCAAAAAAAGTTGTAATTGCTATTATATTATATCTTGTATTATTTGATTTGGCATTCGTATTTATCTATCCTTTCCTTACGATGATTTCGGATGCATTCAAGACAGATTCAGATTTGATTAATTCAACTGTAAAATGGATACCAACCCAGTTATACTTTACTAACTTCAAAGTTGCTTTCAGTGAGTTGAATTATCTTAAGTTCTTAAAGAACTCAGTACTTGAAGCTTTGATTGCAACAGTTGGACATACATTAGTTTGTTCTTTTGTTGGTTATGGTTTTGCAAGATATAACTTTAAAGGTAAAGGTGTACTCTTCATGGGAGTTATCCTTTCAATGTTAGTTCCGGTACAGGTATTGGTAATTCCACTTTACATTACTTTTTCTAACTGGCACTGGCTTAACTCATGGTTACCGCTCTTAGTTCCATGTTTCTTTGGTTTTGGTTTAAGAGGTGGTTTCTATGTATTCTTATTCCGTCAGTTCTTTATGAGTCTTCCATGGGAAATGGAAGAAGCAGCCCGTATTGATGGATGTGGACCAATTAAGACATTCCTTAAGATTATGCTTCCAATGTCTCGTTCATCTGTACTTGTTGCAGTTGTTTTATCAGTCGTATGGCACTGGAATGATTATTTTGAACCAAATATCTACTTAAGCTTAAGTCCTGGACTTCAGTTACTTCCAAGTAAATTACCTGGAATGTACGAACAGTTGGCACAGGTTGCCGGAGAAGCTGATGAGGTTGCAGGCGGTGCAAGCATCGTTATTAACCAGGCTAACTGTATGGCAGCAACATTTTTGGTAATACTACCATTGCTGGTTGCATATATGTTTGTACAGAAACAGTTCATGGAAGGTGTAGAAAGATCTGGTCTTACAGGTATGTAACAGACAGTATTTACTGCTTTTTGCAGCCGGGATATAACAGAGCGGATTATTATATCCGCCTGTTACCGGTTGTAAAATTTACGAGAGAAACTCGCAAAGCGTGTTTTATATAGTTAAATGTGCAGTATGTATTGTTCTGAAAACATAAAATATATTAGGAGGAAGGAAAATGAGAAAGAGATTATTATCATCAGTCTTAGTAGCTGCAATGGCATCAGCTTTACTCATTGGCGGATGCGGCGGAAAAGATTCTGGCAGTAACAGCGCTTCAGGAACTGATGAAAACTGGGAAACTTATCAGGAGAAAACCGGTAAAGATGAAGCTGTAACAGTTTCATGGTGGGTAATGGGTGGTACAGATGAGTACTATCAGGATTACTGGACAGAGATGAAAGGTTTACAGAAGATTCAGGAGATTACAGGTGTAAACATTGATTTCCAGGTTGCATCTAGCTATGATGTATATTTACCTATGATGACAGCCAGAAATTATCCTGATGTTATCACAGCTAAGAACCTTGAGCAGTATAGCGGTCGTTTAGCTGCAATGTACAAAGATGGAGTTTCTCTCCGTCTCAATGATTACATGGATGAATGGATGCCTAACTTCTCAAAGATTGTTAAGGATTATCCAAACATAGCAAGAGACTTAAAACTTGATGATGGTTCTTATACTTTTGTAAGTACACTTTATGATATTGAAGATGATGATGACCGTGCAGCTGCATCACAGTATGGTCTTGCAATCAGACAGGACTGGTTGGATGAAGTTGGTATGGATATTCCTACTAATATCGAAGAGTGGTATGAGACATTACTTGCATTTAAGAAATACGATCCAAATGGAAATGGTCAGCAGGATGAAGAGCCTGTATGTATGGCTTCATCAGGTTGGAAATATTTCCTTGCTGCTTATGGTATTGATGATGACCCATGTATCGTTAAACAGGACGATGGAACAGAAAAAGTTGTTTACGGTTTCGTAACAGATGCTTATAAAGAGTTCCTTACAGAAATGCAGAAATGGTTCAAAGAAGGTCTTATCTACAACATGTTTGAACAGACATCTCTTGAAGCAAGACAGGAAAGAGTAACATCTAACCTTGCAGGTGCATGGAAAGGTGATGCTGCTCACTTTGATTCATCAGATCCTGATTCATACATCTCTATCTTAAGAGAGACAGCTCCAAATGCTGAATTTGCTGCTTGTCCATGGCCTGAGACTGCTGACGGATATCAGTGGTGCTTCTCAGATATCGCATCATTTGACCGTGATACAACTGTTATTACATCAAAAGCTAAAGATGACGGTGTTGTAGAAGCTGCAGCTTATATTATTGACTATATGCTTTCAGAAAATGGTTCAACATACCTTACATGGGGTATTGAAGGAGAAAGCTATGAAGTTAAGAATGGTGAAAAACAGTTAATGGATGGAATGGATGAAACAGTTGATTTCCACGGAGCTAAGATTCAGAAGATTAACACATATGCTGACCCTATTACAGTAATGCTTCCTCAGTTCGGTGAAATTTCAAGCTATGTTCTTGAAAACGAAGACGAAGGATATGTAAATGCTTGTAAGACATGGTCAGAAGGTGATACAAGCTACAAACTTTCAGCAGCTTGCCAGTTATCTGTAGAACAGCAGGAACAGGTAGATTCTGTTACAGAAGGTATGAAAGGCTATATCACAAAGATGCGTTCAAGATTTATTCAGGGCTCATCATTAACAGAATTTGACTCATATGTAAGTCAGGTTAAGACAATGGGTGCTGATAAGTACGCTGAAATCTGGCAGGAAGCATATGATGCTTACAAAGCCAGATAATACACTTTAAAAGTGTTACTTTAGTTTAGTGGGGAAATCTCTGGATTAGAGATTTCCCCATATTTACAATACAGAAAAATTTGTGTATAATAAAATTGACCCGGATAATATTGCTTAAGAAAGATGTGTGGAGAAGTATGTACAGTACAAATCAGTTTTTAGAAAGTTTATATAATAAACTTCAGCCAGAAAAGAAATTAGCAGATTTAAATAAAGAAGAGTTTGAAAAAGAAAAAAGTATAAGAATACAGAAATTAAAAGAATTGTTTAAATTAGACGAATTAAAAGAATTGTTTGATAAAGATATAACATATGAAATAGAAGATAATTTTGAAGAAATGAGTATTCAAATTGATAAATATAGAGTAGATGCCATTGATGGCTTACAATTTCCTGTTTATCATGTAAAACCAGAAAAACCAAATGGAAAGAAAATTTTATTTTTACATGGACATGATGATTTGGGAATAATGGGAGCCTTACTTGAACGACATGATAAAGTCCGTTATCATAAAATGATACCGCTTAAGCTTGCAAAAGAAGGTTATGATGTGTATGCACCGGAATTTATAGGTCTTGGTGAAGCTCATTATAATGATTTTCCAAAAGGAAGCGAGAAACCAAGCGGATGTCTGCCAAATTCAAATTTCCTGACATTGCTTGGTTTCAGTATAGGTGGATTCAGAGTTTATCAGGCGATAAGAACACTTGATTTTTTAAATAAATCGGGTATTGATGATAAATTAACTGTCTTTGGGATATCAGGTGGTGGAATGACTGCACAGCATTTATTGCCGCTTGATGACAGAATTGAAAATGGAATTGTTGCCTGTTATGCAAATACTTATGCAGATAGTATTTTGGCAAAAGACCATTGCAGTTGTAATTATGTTCCGGGACTTTTGAGACTTGGTGACAGCTATGAAATGCTTGCTCTTGCTGCACCCAAAAAGCTATTTACTGTAAATGGAAAAGCAGACAGAGGCTTTCCAAAGGCAGGAAGCGAGAAAGCTTTTGAGTATCTTGAAAAAGTTTATGCCAACCTTGGGGTTTCACATAATTATACAGGCCGGCTTATAGAGGGAAGACATGAAATAGACGAAGAAGCTATTATATCATGGCTTAATCACAATGTATTGTAAAATTAGAAAAAGTAATTAACATAGTGTAATTATAATTATAATTATAATATAATGCATTGTCTGTGTACTATTTTGATGATATTCTGTCCATAAAATAGCACGATTAAATAAATACAAAGATATTAAAAAGTGCGTCCGATATATCTTAGAATGGAGGATTACATGCTTTACAAGAAAAGAGACGAAGAAATATTAAAGGATGAGTTATTTAAAAATCCAACGAAAGAATACAGAGGTGCTCCATTTTGGGCATGGAATACAAAACCTGAAAAAGAATCTATGAAAAGACAGATGAAAGCTTTTGATGATATGGGTTTTGGAGGTTTTCATATACATAGTCGTACAGGTCTTGATGTAGAGTATCTGGGCGATGAATTTATGGATGATGTAAAGTTTTGTACAGAGTATGCTAAAGATAATAATATGCTTATGTGGGCATATGATGAGGATAGATTTCCATCGGGATTTGCAGGCGGACTTGTAACTAAAGACAGGAAATACAGATATCGTGAACTGTTTATGACATTTGATAAAAGAGATGATTATCTTCCGGCAAGGCCTGAGGGCAGAGCGGAAGAAAGCTATCTTATTGCAGTTTTTGATATAGTTTTAAATGATGATGGTACATTGAAAAGTTACAATATAGTTAATGATGAAAATGATGTAAAAGGTGTTGCATGGTATACATATTTAAGAATAGCAACAGAAGATACTTGGTTTAATAATCAGACATATGTTGATACTCTTGATAAAGCATCAATTGAAAGATTTGTGAATGTAACACATGAAAGATATAAAGAAGTAGTTGGAGAATATTTTGATGACATAATTCCTTCATTTTTTACAGATGAGCCGAAGACTACTTACAAAAAATCACTTCCATTTGCAACAGAGAGAAGAAATCTGATTTTTCCGTGGACAGATGATTTCCCGGATACATTCAAAGAAAAATACGGTTTTGATATGATACCTCATATTCCGGAGCTTGTCTGGGAGTTGGAGGACAATAAGCCTTCAAAGGCGAGATATTTCTATCATCGTCATGTTGCAGAGCGTTTTACAGAAAGTTATTCAAAAACAATCAGTGATTGGTGCGAAGCTAATAATGTTCATCTTACGGGACATATGATAAAA
This sequence comes from uncultured Lachnospiraceae bacterium, assembly GCA_905193085.1. GTDB lineage: Bacteria > Bacillota > Clostridia > Lachnospirales > Lachnospiraceae > CAJJNI01. Next base: position 20,898 of record CAJJNI010000005.1, read on the forward strand.
GAACCATCATTAAAGAGCCAGTCAACAGCAATTGGTGAGGCAATGCTCCCCTTGTCAGAATTTGGCATACCGGGAATAGATATGCTTTGTGATGAGAGGGAATACACAACTGCTAAACAGGCACAGTCTGTAGCGCACCAATATGGGCGTGAAGGTGTAGTTTCAGAGTTGTACGGTGTGACTAACTGGGATTTTGATTTCAGAAGACACAAGCTTGCAGGTGACTGGCAGGTTGCACTTGGTGTGACAATCAGAGTTCCTCATCTGTCATGGATGACTATGGAAGGAGAAGCAAAGAGAGATTATCCTGCATCTATCCATTATCAGTCTCCATGGTACAAAGAATACAAAATAATAGAAGATTATTTTGCAAGAGTGGCAACTGCAATGACAAGAGGTAATGCAGTAGTTAAAATCGGACTTTTGCATCCTGTAGAAAGTCTGTGGCTTAATTGGGCTGATGAAGAACACACAGGTGGTATCAAAAAGCAGCTAGATGAAAATTTCCAGAAAGTGACAGAGTGGCTGTTATTTTCACATCTTGATTTCGATTATTTATCTGAATCTGTTATGGAAAGAATTGGAAGTGCCAGAGAAAATGAGCTTGAAGTCGGAAGCATGAAATATTCCGTTGTTGTAGTTCCTGGCGTTAAGACTATCAGAAGAAGCACATTTGAGCAATTAAAGAGTTTTGTGAAAAATGGCGGTACTGTAATATTTGCCGGAGAAGTTCCAGGACTTATTGATGCACAGCCAACTAATGAAGTTAAAGAATTTTCAAAAGAATGTGTATGCGTGTCAATGGAACAGGATTCTATAGTAAAGGCTCTTGAGCCATTTAGAACACTGCATATTGTTGATAAGAACGGTTCAGAATGTAATAAATTGCTTTGTCAGGTAAGACAGGATAACAATGATAAATGGATTTTTGTCTGCTATGGCAAAAAGAAAGAGCGTTATGATAATGAAGGTTCATCAAAAATGATGATAAAAATTCCGGGCAGATACACCGCTTTGAATTATAATGCGATGAATGGAACCATTGAAAATGCAAATGTTAAATATGATAAAGGTTTAACAATTATTACATGTGAATATTCAACTCATGAAAGTGTACTGCTTAAGCTTTCAGAAGCAGCAGATGAACAGGATAATATTAAAACATCTGAAAATGTGTCAGAAGAGACTGGCCTTGAGCTTAGCAAAGGTGCCAGAATATTAAATCCATTTGAAAAAGTACCTGTAAGGCTTGACGAACCAAATGTGTATATGTTAGATTTAGCACAGTACAGTGTTGATGGTGGAGAATACAGGGAACTGGAAGAGGTTTTAAGAATCGGTGTTGCTGTCAGAGAAGAACTTGGAATAACAGCTCAGTCAGGAAGAATGGCACAGCCGTGGACCGGTATTAAAGAAAAACCGTCACATACACTTTCTCTTAAATATATAATTGAAAGTAAAGTTGAAGTAAATAATGCATATGTTGCACTGGAGCACTATAAAGATACGCAGATACAGTTAAATGGCAGACTGGTTGAATCAAAATTAAGCACATACAGCGTGTATGATGGTGCTACAAAAGTAGAGCATGCACCATATTACACCGATGAAAAAATAAATACAGTAGCATTGCCTGCATTAAATAAAGGAAAAAATGAACTTATTCTGACATTTCCTATAGGAGAAGGAACTGATGTGGAAAATGCGTTTGTTCTGGGAGATTTTGGTGTAGAAGTATGTGGAACAAAACAGATAATAACAGATGCAGTTAAAGCGCTTGCCTTTGGAGATATTGTGCCTCAGGGACTTCCTTTTTACGGTGGAAATGTCACATATCTTGTTCAGGTTGAAAGCGAACAGACATTCAGTGTAAAAGTTCCCTATTTCAGAGGCTCACTTATAGCAGTAGAGTTAGATGAAAAACGTGTTGGAACAATCGCCTTTGCTCCATATAAAGTAAACATAACAACAGATGCAGGAAAACATACAGTGGGACTTAAATTGTATGGAAACAGAATAAATACATTCGGAACGCTTCATAATTGTAATGAAAACACAACCTGGTTTGGACCTGATGCATGGCGTACAAAGGGTGACAGTTACAGTTATGAGTATCAGTTAAAGAAGGTTGGTATTTTAAAGAGACCGGATATTCAATAGAAAAAAGTGGGGTATAATTAATATGTATATGTTAGATATTGATAAGAAGTTAGCTTATCCTAATAGAAGTCTTCAGTCATATTGTGGAAAATTGCTGTTTGCGCCTGTAGGTGACAGATTATTTTGTGATTGTCTTGATAAGAAGCCGGGATTTTGCGGTAACATAGATTTCATTCACAAAATGAATATACCGCAGTTATTCACAGTAAAATGCAGTACAAATCCTGATTATGTGGCAGCTCAGACAATGTGGTATCCGAGCCGTCTTACTATGCATTATGACGATAAGAAAATTACATTTGATGAAGTAAAGATGATTACTTCAAATGATATTGCATTCAGCGCACAGACCTGGGAAAATCACAGTCATAAAGACATTATTCTTGAGTTATCAGTAGATTCATCAGTCTGTCAGGTGGAGCAAAGAAACGGATATATATGGCTTCAGATGCCTGAAGAGAGAAATACAATTCAGGTTGGTGCCGCAATTAAATGGGACGCATCAACAGATAATAAAATAACAGTAAAACCTGGAGAAACCGTATCATTTACTGTTGCTGCGGCTGCATGTGATTTGACATTAGAAGGCGAGGAGCCGGCAATAAATCGTCTTAACGAATTTTTTGCAAAAAATCTTACATCAGAACAGTATGTAGACGAAAATGCCAGAGAATTTGAAAAATTCTTTGAAACACTTCCAAAATTTGATTCAAGTGATGAAGTTATAAATAAAACATGGTTTTACCGCTGGTACATATTAAGACATAACACAAGTAAACCAAGGCATGGTTTTTTGCAGAATACAACCGTGTATGAAGGCAGAGGACATAAGACAAGCAAAAATGAACCGTTGAAAGTGTCAGGCTGGGAATTTAGCAGACTTATATGTCTGTCATCTCCATTACAGCTTACAGATTATAAATGGTGTCCGGACAAAGAGCTTCTTCACGACATAGTAAGAGGTGTTTTTGCCCAGGAAAATGAAGATGGTATAATTGAATCTGCATTTACACATCACAGAGGAAGCCCGTTTGCAAACTTTATTGTATGGGCAGTTTATCAGATGTATCTTGTAGATGGCGATAAAGAGTTTATAAAAGAAATGATTCCTCTCATGAAAAAATGTGTAGATGGAAATACAGCTGTATATGGTGCAAAAAATGACCATTTGCAGATAGAAGTAAAACATCAGAGAACAGGAAAAGAATTTCAGCCAAGTTACTGGTATTTTTCGGATTTTCCTCAGAATGGTAAAGACAAGAGCAAGATAATTCCTATGAAGCGTATGGATACATCAGTATATCATTATTTAAATACATTGGGTCTTGCCAGAATGATGAAGGAAGTTGATGACGAAAATTATTCGTATTACGAACAATTTGCAGGAGAACTTGCAAAAGATATAAATGAAAAAACATGGGACGAAGAGACAGGCTTTTATTATGATTTGCATCATGAGACAGATGAGAAAGCAATGGTAAAGAATATAGTTGGTCTTTATCCATATTGGGCAGAGCTTTCAGATGATGACAAGCTTCGTGGAATGGATTATCTTTTTGATGAAAATTATTTTAATACAGGAGCTGTATTTGCTACTACTGCAAAAGACTGTGTTGCATATTCACCATTCGGAGCATGGATGGGATTCATGAGAAGCCGTAACAGTTGTATGTGGAATGGTCCGTCATGGCCATACACTAATGGTATAATGCTTGATGCAATCGGAAAGCAGAGCAAGAAGCACGACCATCAATTTGATAAACAGTTTGCAGAATTTTTAAGAAAATATTCATTAGAGCATTATAAGAGTCACGATATTTCATATCCTTATCTTGTAGAGCAGTATCATGCTGTGACAGATGAAGCAATAAGTGATGAACCTGATTACAATCACTCATATTATCTTGAGCTTATAATGGCTCATGTTGCAGGTGTGACACTTCGTGAAGATAAAGTTATAATTGACCCTGTAGATATCGGACTTGACTATTTCAAATTAGATAATCTGAATATCCGTGGCAAAAATGTTGCTGTTCATTATGCAAAAGATGAAGATACTGCAACAGAGGAAAATATACAGACAGGTCTTACTGTATTTGTTGATGGTAATCCGGCTGCACATTCAGATAAACTTTCTAAGTTAGAAATAAATATTTAAATAAACAAATGATGAGAAAAATTGAAAGGAGAAATAAATAAAAGTGGGACAGATAATTTTAAATGTGGTAATAGTTGTACTTATTGTACTTGTTGCAGTTATGGCAGGCTTGTACTTCTTTGGAAGAAAAGCACAGAAAAAACAGGCAGCACAGAAACAGCAGATGGACGCAATGGCGCAGACAGTTACAATGCTTGTAATTGATAAGAAGAAGCTGCCGCTAAAAGATGCGGGATTTCCGGCGCAGGTTCTTGAGCAGACACCAAAGCTTATGCGTCGTACAAAACTTCCAATCGTAAAAGCAAAGATTGGACCAAAAGTAACATCACTCATTGCTGATTCAAAAATATATGACAGCATTCCTGTAAAAAAAGAAGTAAAAGCTGTAATAAGTGGTCTTTATATTACAGAAGTCAGAGGTATCAGAGGTCCTTTGGAAGTTCCTGAAAAGAAGAAAAAAGGTCTTATGACAAAGCTTAGAAATAAGGCTGAGAAGCTTACAGAAGAAGCTAATCAGATGGAAAAAGAAAACGCTAAGAACAAAAACAAAAAAAAGAAAAAATAAATAAATATACATTAAAAAATGATACAGAAAAAATTATGATAAGTGCATCATAAATATAATAAAACCCTGCAGCATACCAAATCGCTGCAGGGCTTTATTTTACGCTATATCAGCAAGTTCTTTTGGAACGATTTTTATCTGTATTTTACAATCTGCAAGGAGAGCACCGTCAACTTCAAGCTCATATGAAATATCAATGCTTAATTTTGAATCACTTTCTTCATATTCAATAGAATGAGTATGGATTCCAATGAAAATTGAACCAAAAGGTGTCTGATAAAAAGTCTGATTCTTTTTATCCTTCTCAAATCTCATTGTTACAGTTGTAAGTCCTTTTTTGGTGATTTCTATACAGTCATTTTTTACTTTGATACGGTTTTTTGTTGTACCGTCAAATTCTTCTGAAACTTCATCATAAATAATATAATGTGTATCATTTTTTAAGTAGTAATCAGCGGCAGAGATAATTTCTACAGGTGTAGGCTGTTCACCTCCTGCTTCATATTGTAAACCGCTTATACTGATAATTACATCTTTTGTCATAACAATCTCCTAAAAATTCATGTTTAGAAACGCATTGTAAGTCCGATTCGTTTTCGTGGAATGTCAATGCTTATTATTTTTACTTCTACAATATCTCCTATGCTTAAAACATCAAGAGGGTGTTTAATATATTTATCTGTTATCTGTGAAATATGAACAAGCCCATCCTGGTGTACGCCTATATCAACAAAAACACCAAAATCAATAACATTTCTTACTGTTCCTTTTAAAATCATGCCTTCCTTTAAATCTTTTATTTCAAGAACATCAGTTCGTAAAATCGGCTTTGGCATATCTTCACGAGGGTCGCGGGAAGGTTTTTCAAGTTCTTCAAAAATGTCATTGAGTGTAATTTCACCTATTCCAAATTCGGCTGCAAGTTTATCAGTACTGCCTGCTTTTTTTGAAAGTCCTTTAAGGTTTCCTATATCATCTAATGAAAATCCTAAAGATGTAAGAAGACTTTGTGCAACTTTATAACTTTCAGGGTGTACGCTTGTGTTATCAAGAGGATTATCTCCTCCTGAAATTCTAAGGAAACCTGCACACTGCTCATATGCTTTAGGTCCTAACTTTGCAACTTTGAGTAATTGCTTTCTGTTATCAAAACGACCGTTTTCTTCTCTGTAGGAAACAATATTTTTGGCAATCGTTTTTGAAATACCTGAAATATATTCAAGTAATGAAGCAGAAGCAGTATTTAAATCAACTCCGACTTTATTAACACAGTCTTCAACAACCCCGCCTAAAGTTTCGGATAATCGTTTCTGATTCATGTCATGCTGATACTGTCCGACACCAATTGCCTTTGGTTCAATTTTTACAAGTTCAGCCAATGGGTCCTGTATTCTTCTTGCGATAGATACAGCACTTCTTTGTGCAACATCAAAGTCAGGAAATTCTTCTGTCGCAAGTTTGCTTGCAGAATACACAGAAGCTCCCGCTTCACTAACAATTACATAAGAAACAGGTGTGTCAAGCTCTTTAATTAATTCGACGATTACAGCTTCTGATTCTCTTGAGGCTGTACCGTTTCCTAATGAAATAAGAGTTACACCGTATTTTTTGATAAGTTGTTTTAAAATTTTTTTTGATTCTTCAACTTTATTTTGTGGTGCTGTTGGGAAAATAACTTTAGTATCAAGGACTTTTCCTGTTGCATCTACGACAGCCAGTTTGCAGCCTGTACGGAATGCCGGGTCCCAGCCTAAAACGGTCTGTCCTGCAATAGGAGGCTGCATAAGAATCTGTTCAAGATTTTTGCCGAAAACTTTAATTGCGCCATCTTCTGCTTTTTCAGTAAGAGCATTTCTTATTTCTCTTTCAATTGAAGGCTGGATAAGTCTTTTATAGCTGTCATCACACACTTCTTTTAAAATATCGGTAGTATATACATTATCTTTTACAATAACTTTTTTGTATAAATATTTAAGTATTTCTTCTTCCGGAGCTTCAATGCTTACGGTAAGTATTTTCTCTGTTTCACCGCGGTTAAGTGCTAAAATGCGGTGTCCGGCTATTTTTGTAAGCCCTTCTTCAAAATCATAATACATTTCATATACAGATTTTTCCTCAGGATTTTTGGCTGTGGAAATAATCTTTCCTGATTTAAATGTCTTTTCTCTTATTGCGGTTCTGTAATCTGATTCATCAGAAATCATTTCAGCAATAATATCTTTAGCACCATTAAGTGCATCTTCTTCATTTGATACGCCTTTTTCCTCAGAAATATAATTGACTGCTTCTTCTAAAACCGGTTTGTCAGTCATTTGAAGAAGAATAATATTGGCGAGAGGTTCAAGTCCTTTTTCTTTTGCTATAGTAGCTCTTGTGCGGCGTTTTGGTCGGTATGGTCTGTACAAATCATCTACAGCGACAAGAGTAGCAGCTTCGGTAATCTGTTTTCTTAATTCATCAGTAAGCTTGCCCTGTTCTTCAATGCTGTTTAACACCTGCTCTTTTTTCTCTTCAAGGTTTCTTAAATAAGTAAGTCTTTCATTTAACTGACGTAAAACTTCGTCATTTAAAGCACCTGTAGCTTCTTTTCTATAACGTGAAATAAATGGAATAGTATTGTCAGCATCAATCAAATCAACAGCGGCCTGTGTCTGCCATCTCTCAATACCAAGTTCCTTAGTAAGTTCTGCGATAATATCCATAAGTTAAAATCTCCTTTTAGTTGTTTCCAAATCCCGCAATCCTGCAAACATTCGGAATGCGCAATTTACTGCGTAAATAGCAGCTTCCTCATGTTTGGGCGGGTCTCAAGGTCTTTCACTCACCTATGAGCAAGCTCAGGTGGGTGAAAGATTTTGAGACCCTGGGCATCATATATAAGTATAGACGAAAATGGGGGTTCTTGCAAGTGAATAAATCTGTAAACAATAGTAAAAATAATACTTTTGAATTAATTTACAGGCAGTAGCAAAGCGACGGTAAAAATATTGCTTTTGGTTGTAAATAATAAGCTTTCATGGTACAATATCTTTTGATTTTATATGAGCAGACAGTTAAGCAGAATGCGATTATCTTTGGTTTTATAAGCAGTTTTTTTGAAATGTGTGAGGAATATAATATGGCAGAAATTTGGAATAGTATTGTAATAGTATTTTCATGGATGATGCATCATCTTGTGATTGTAAATGTTTTTTTATCGGTTATAATTATATTTTTTGAGAGAAGAGACCCCAGAAATGTCTGGACATGGCTTCTTGTTTTATATTTTATCCCGATTCTGGGATTTTTGTGCTATTTTATTATAGGTGCGGATTTTCATAAGAGCAAGATGTTTCGAACGAAAGAAATAGAGGACCGGATAAGTAATGTAATAAGGCTTCAGGAAACTAAAATTGTTAATAAAGAATTTGCAGAACTGCCGCATGGATATGAAAAATATCAGGACCTTTTAATGTACAATCTTGAAAGTGAAGGCGCAGTATATACAGATGAAAATGATGTGGAAATATATTTTGACGGAATAAAGAAGTTTAATGCACTTGCAGCAGAGCTTGATAAAGCTACAGAATATATTCATATACAATATTATATTATTAAACCTGATGAAGTATTTGAAAAAATTGAAAAAGTTCTTGCCAGGAAAGCTAAAGAGGGAGTGGAAGTAAGAATATTATATGACAGCATGGGCTGCCGCTATATGAAACGAAAAGACTGGAAGAGATTACATGATGAGGGAATACAAACTGCCGAGTTTTTTCCGGCAAAATTAAAAAAACTTCATTTAAGAATAAACTACAGAAATCACAGAAAAATAGTAGTGATTGATGGAAAAGTAGGTTTTGTAGGTGGATTTAATGTCGGTCGTGAGTATATTGGCAAAGATGAGTATTTTAAATACTGGCGTGATACCCATCTCAAAATAGAAGGAGCTGCTGTCATGGCTCTTAACAGCCGGTTTGTACTTGACTGGAATTATGCTACAAAACAGAATCTTTTTACGGAAAAATATTTCCCTGTAAATGAAAAGCCATACAAAAGTGTGTCTAAAACGGGATTGCAGATTATATCAGACGGACCTGATGAAAAGATACTTAATATAAGAAACAATTATTTATGGCTTATAAACAATGCAAAAGACCATATATATATCCAGTCACCATATTTTATTCCTGATGATGCCATATTTACCGCATTGCAGATTGCAGCAATGTCAGGAATAGATGTGCGCATAATGATACCATGTAAACCGGATCATCCGTTTGTTTACTGGGCAAGTTATTCATATATGAGTGATCTGCTTGAAGCCGGAGCTCGTTTTTACACGTATCAGCCAGGCTTCCTACATGTAAAAGGTGTTATGGCAGATGGAAAAATATGCAGTTTTGGAACTGCCAATATGGATATAAGAAGTTTCCAATTGAATTTTGAGGTAAATGCTGTTATATATCACGAAGATACAACAAAGAAGATGGAAGAACAGTTCTGTAAAGATATGGAAGTCAGCAAAGAAATTACACTTTATGATTATGCAAGACGCTCAATAATAATAAGGATTAAAGAGCAGGTATCAAGATTATTGTCTCCATTGTTATAAGATGAAAATTATGTGAAATATCTAAAAATAGTTTTACAAAAAAATAATACTATGATATTATACTATTGTTGCTTTTGTTATTATTAACAATTTGTAATGTACTAAATTAGAGCATTTGTTAAAAATGCGAAAGAAAGAGGTTATTTATGAAAAAGAAATTTATTGCGGTTGCATTGGTTTTAGCAATGTCTGTTACTGCCATGGCCGGCTGCGGAAAGAAATCAGATAAGAAAAGTTCTGATTCAGATACTACAGATTATACTTCAATGACAGCAGAAGAACTTCAGGATACTGTGTTGAAGGATGTTGAAGATTATGTAACTATTGGTGATTATTCAAATATTGAGGTAGAAGTTTCCCCTGTGGCAGTGGTTACAGACGGAGCTGTTGAGACTGAATTGCAGTCATGGCTTGATTTTTATCCATTACAGTTTGAAGGAGCATGTGTAAGTGGTGATAGTGTCAACATTGATTATGTTGGAAAGATAGATGGCAATGAATTTGATGGGGGTACGTATGAAGGATATGATTTAGAGTTAGGTTCGGGCTCATTTATTACTGGTTTTGAAGAGCAGGTAGAAGGAATGAATGTCGGTGATACTAAAGATATTAATGTAACATTCCCTGATGATTATTCAAATTCAGATGTTGCAGGTAAGCCGGCAGTGTTTACTGTAACACTTAACTATATTAAGAAAGCTGAAGGTTCAGGAACACTTACAGACCAGTGGGTAGCTGCTGTAGTAGAGAAAGAAGACATTTCAGATAAAGTAACAGATTTAACAGTTGATGCATTCAAAGAGTTTGTTAAGGGAACATTAGAAGATAATGCACAGGATGATTATGATTCATCTGTAGCCCAGGCAATACTTGATAAATTAAATGGACTTACAAATTATGATAATGTACCGGATGATGTTAAAAATAAGTATATTGCTAATGAAAAAGAATATCAGGAAAGTTATATAACAAATCAGTATGGAATGGAACTTTCAGATTATTTTGATGCAGTTTCAATTGATGAAGATACATTTAATGCAGATGTTGAAAAATCAGCAATTGATTATATGCAGGATGTTTTAAGTCTTAAGCTTATTGCTATAAAAGAAAAGATTAAAGTGTCACAGGATGATTATAATGATTATTTGAAGACATATGCAGATTATTATGGTGCAGATTCTGTAGAAGCTTTTGAAGAGCAGTATGCTTCCAAGTATGGAACAGATCTTTTTGAGAGTCTTTTGTTAGAAAAAGTTTTAGAATATATGAAAGATAAAACTACTATAACTGAAAAAGCAGTGTAGAAATAGTAGTTAAAAGTTAAAATTTATATAAATTTAATAATTGGTATGGGGTGTACATTGCAAAATTTACACCCCATATTTTTATTTTAAAACAAAAATTCAGTCGAAAAAATTTGTATTTTTTTGAAAAAAGTCAAAAAAAATTTGGGGAAACTAAAAAAAAACAAAAAATGAAGTGCTCTGAAAGCCTATAAACAGGGCGTTTGCAAACAAAAAAATAAAAAAGCAAAAAAAATGAAAAAAAGTGTTGACAAATCACAGTGCTTTGGATATAATATTACTTGCGTTGTGAGTTACAAGTTATCGGACACGCAGTTACATCGGTAACGGGGTGTGGCTCAGCTTGGCTAGAGCGCCTGGTTTGGGACCAGGAAGTCGCA
>CAJJNI010000006.1 GCA_905193085.1 uncultured Lachnospiraceae bacterium
ATTCGGAGCTTAATGCAGAAGAACTTCTTGACCAGGGAATCAAAGAAAACACAGTAAGACTTTCAATTGGTACAGAAAATATCGACGATATAATTGAAGACTTAGACGAAGCATTCAAGGCAATAAGTGAATAATAATTTATAATAAGATATCATGGTTTATAAGAATAACATAATATAGGAAAACTGCACAAGAATTTACAGACAGGAGACTGTCCTTTAGCGGTAGAGAAACGCTTTGGGACAGTCTCCTGTTTTTTTATCATGCCATAATTTGTTATATGAGCCATACCGGTACATACCAGTTTTTTTCATCTATAGGCAGTAAATCATTTGCCATGCAGATTACACTGCCGGTACCAATTTCGACTTTAAGTGTTTCTAATACGCCAAAGGTTTCTGTGTGTGTAACGGGCTCTAATACCTTGAAATTTTTTATTGCAGTTGCTAAAATTATTATAGTTTCATTTCTTGATTATGCTACAAAAAAACCGTCCAGACTAAATTGGCATTTTAGTTTAGACGGTTTTATATATTATTAAATTTAACACAGCCTGAGCTTGCTGCTTCGACTGACTAAAAAACGGAGATGAAGGGATTCGAACCCCCGTACCGGCATTAAACCGATAAACTGATTTCGAGTCAGCCCCGTTACGACCACTTCGGTACATCTCCGTAGTATTTGCGCAAAGCAAAACACTTTTCTAAGTATATCACAATATTTATAAAAATCAAACTATTTTTGTTGTTAGAATTGAAAAAATGAGATATAATGGTACTAAGATATTTTTTGCAGATTTAACAAAAATAATTTGGAAAGGATGAAACATATGCTTCGTATAGGTATTCTTACAAGTGGTGGGGATTGTCAGGCACTTAATGCGGCAATGCGTGGTGTTGTTAAGACACTTTATAACAAATTAGACAATGTAGAAATTTATGGAATTGAAGAAGGATATAGAGGACTTATTTATAGTAAATATCATTTGCTGGACAGCAGAGAGTTTTCCGGTATTCTTACAAAAGGAGGAACAATTCTCGGCTCATCAAGACAGCCATTTAAGTTGATGAGAGTTCCTGATGAGAACGGACTTGACAAAGTTGAGGCCATGAAAAGCACTTACCATAAGTTAAACCTTGATTGTCTTGTAATTCTTGGCGGTAACGGTACACATAAGACAGCTAACCTTTTGAGCGAGGAAGGTCTTAATATAGTAACATTGCCAAAGACAATAGATAATGATATCTGGGGAACCGATATGACCTTCGGTTTTCAGAGTGCTGTAAATATTGCAACAGATGCAATTGACTGCATTCACACAACAGCAGCTTCACATGGAAGAGTGTTTATCGTTGAAGTAATGGGTCATAAAGTGGGCTGGCTTACACTTCATGCAGGAATTGCAGGCGGTGCCGATATAATTCTTGTGCCGGAAATTCCATACGATATTAACAAAGTGGCACAGGCAATTGAGAGAAGAGAGAAAGCAGGAAAGAGATTTACAATTCTTGCTGTTGCAGAAGGTGCTATATCAAAAGAAGATGCAGCTTTATCAAAGAAAGAATACAAAGAAAAATTAAAAAAATCAAAGTTCCCGTCAATTTCTTATGAGCTGGCAGACCAGATACGGCAGCTTACAGGTCATGAAATAAGAATTACAGTTCCGGGTCATACACAAAGGGGCGGCTCACCATGTCCATATGACAGAGTAATTTCAACAAGATTCGGTGCGGCAGCAGCCGAGCTTATATTAAACAAAGAATACGGTTATATGGTTGGTATGATTAATGGAGAAATCAAGAAAGTTCCACTTTCAGAAGTTGCCGGTAAATTAAAGACAATAGATCCGAACTGCTCAATAATAAAAGAAGCCAAAGATGTTGGAATAAGTTTTGGGGATTAACATGTCATACACAGCATTATACAGAAAATTCCGTCCTGCGGTATTTGAAGATGTCAAAGGGCAGGACCACATAGTAACAACATTAAAGAATCAGATACAGGCAAACAGAATTGGACATGCATATCTTTTTTGTGGAACAAGAGGAACCGGAAAAACATCAGTTGCAAAAATATTTGCAAAAGCGGTAAACTGTGAAAATCCTGTTGATGGAAGTCCCTGCGGAAAATGCAGCATATGTGAAGCAATAACAAAAGGTTCGTCGATGAATGTTATAGAGATAGATGCTGCTTCAAATAACGGTGTGGATAACATCAGGGAAATAAGAAATGAAGTAGAATATTCACCTACAACGGGTAAATATAAGGTTTATATCATAGATGAGGTGCATATGCTGTCTATGGGGGCATTTAATGCGCTTCTTAAGACACTGGAAGAACCGCCTTCATATGTAATATTTATACTTGCAACAACAGAAGTCCACAAAATACCGATAACAATATTATCAAGATGCCAGAGGTATGATTTCAGACGTATTTCAATAGAGACAATCTCAGACCGTATGAAAGAGCTTCTTGACACAGAAGGTCAGGAGTATGAAGATAAGGCTGTGCGTTATGTTGCCAAAATGGGTGACGGTTCAATGCGAGATGCTTTAAGTCTTCTCGACCAGTGTATAGCATTCCATATTGGAGAGTGTCTCACATATGATAAAGTTTTAGAGGTGCTTGGCGCAGTTGATACCGAAGTATTTACACAAATGTTTGGCTATATAATAAAGAAAGACATTTCGTCACTTATGCAGATGGTAGAGAATATAATAATGCAGGGCAGAGAGCTGACGCAGTTCGTAAATGAATTTACATGGTATTTCAGAAATTTGCTTTTAATACAAGGTTCTGATAATATGGAAGATGTGCTTGATGTTTCGGCAGAACAGTTAGATTCCTTAAAAGAATCATCAAAGCTTGCTGATGCCGATACTCTTATACGGTATATAAGGATATTTTCAGATTTGTCAAACGAAATGAAATATGCCTCACAGAAAAGAATACTTCTTGAGGTAGCACTTATTAAATTATGTAAACCACAGATGCAGCAGGATTCATCTGCCATACTTGAGCGTATAAAGCAGATAGAAGAGCGGCTGGAAAATGGCGATTTCAATATTGCGGCAGCAGATAATGCGACTGCGCAGAATCAGAACATACAGAGCGTGCAGAGTACACAACCACAGACTCCGAAAATACGACAGGATGCAGTTCCACAAGATTTAAGACAGGTGGTTGCTAACTGGAGTACGGTTGTAGGGCAGTTTTCGCCGCCATCTTCGTCATTTCTTAAGAAATGTCAGTTGTCACTTGGAACTGATAATACATTAGAACTTATATTTGATGACGATATGGCTGCAAAATGGTTTGAAGATGGCAGACGAATTGAAGAATTAAAGACAGTCATAGAAAATACAATAGATAAGACCGTACAATTCAGAATCAGGTTAAATGATACCGGTCGCAGTAAAGAGGAAATGTTTGTAGACCTTTCAAAGGTTATACAGATGCCTATAGATATAGAAGAATAAGGAGGATATTTTAATGGCAAAAAGAGGAGGTTTTCCTGGAGGAATGCCGGGAAACATGAATAATCTCATGAAACAGGCGCAGAAAATGCAGCGTCAGATGGAAGAGACAACAAAACAGATTGAAGAAGCAGAGGTAACAGGAACAGCCGGAGGCGGAGTTGTTGAAGTAACAATGTCCGGAAAAAAAGAAGTTACTAAAGTTCATATAAAAGAAGAAGCTGTAGACCCTGATGATGTAGAAATGCTCGAAGATTTAGTAATGGCTGCTACAAATGAAGCCCTTCGTCAGATAGAAGAGCTTTCAGCACAATCAATGTCTAAGATTACAGGCGGTTTAGGAAATATGGGTGGTCTTGGAGGACTTCCTTTCTAATGGAATTTTACAGCGATAATATAAGCAGACTTGTGGAAAATCTGTCAGTTCTTCCCGGCATCGGTGCCAAAACCGCACAGCGGCTTGCTTTTCATATTCTGGGAATGCCGCAGGAGCAGGTAGAAAAAATGGCAGCTGCAATCGTAGATGCCAAAAGAGGAATACATTTTTGCAAAGAGTGCCAGACATTAACTGATACAGAACTTTGCCCTATTTGTGCAAATAAAGAAAGAGACCACAGCACAATAATGGTAGTTGAAGACACAAGAGATTTGGCAGCATATGAGAAAACAGGAGAATACAAAGGCGTTTATCATGTTCTGCATGGAACAATTTCGCCGATGCTTGGCAGAGGTCCTGAGGATATCAGGCTGAAGGAACTGATAAAACGTCTTGAAGGCGATGTTAAAGAACTGATAATTGCGACAAATTCAAGTGTTGAAGGCGAAGCAACCGCAATGTATATAAGTAAGCTTGTAAAACCAACCGGGATAAAAGTTACAAGAATAGCCAGTGGAGTTCCCGTTGGCGGTGATTTGGAATATATAGATGAAGTAACGCTTGCCTATGCATTAAAAGGCAGGATAGAGTTATAAAGGAGGATATTATGTTAGAAGAATTAAAACAGCAGGTATACGAAGCAAATATGGAGCTTCCAAAAAGAGGACTTGTAGTCTACACATGGGGAAATGTCAGTGGTTTTGATAAAGAGACAGGATATTTCGCAATTAAGCCAAGTGGTGTAGAATATGACGACCTTACACCGGACGATATGGTAATCATGGATTTAGACGGTAATAAGATAGAAGGAAAATACAATCCTTCATCAGATACTGCTACACATATAGAATTATATAAGGCATTCAAAAATATCGGTGGTGTAGTACATACACATTCACAGTGGGCAACACAGTGGGCACAGGCAGGAAGAAGTATTCCAAGCTACGGAACAACTCATGCAGATTATTTCTATGGAGATATTCCATGTGCAAGAAGCTTGACAAAAGAAGAAATCGATGAAGCTTACGAAAAGAACACAGGACTTGTAATAATTGAGACATTTAAAGAGAAGAATCCTGAGTATGTACCGGGAGTGCTCTGCACTAACCACGGTCCTTTTGCATGGGGCAAAGATGCCAAAGAAGCTGTACATAATGCTGTTGTATTAGAAGAGTGTGCTAAGATGGCTTATTATACAGAGTGCATCAATCCAAGAGTACAGCCAATACCACAGGCATTGATGGACAAGCATTTCCTTAGAAAACATGGAGAAAATGCATACTATGGACAGGGTAACAAATAAAATAACATAAATAATACAAATTAAGGAGGAACAAAATTATGAAATTTTTTGTTGATACTGCAAAAATCGAGGACATTAAGAAAGCAAATGATATGGGAGTTATCTGTGGTGTAACAACTAACCCATCACTTATAGCTAAAGAAGGTGGAAGAACACAGGAAGATGTTTTGAAAGAAATCGCTTCAATCGTTGACGGACCAATCAGCGGAGAAGTTAAAGCTACAACTGTAGACGCAGAAGGAATGATTAAAGAAGGTAGAGAAATCGCAAAACTTCACAAAAACATGGTTGTTAAAATTCCTATGACAGTAGAAGGCTTAAAGGCAACGAAAGTATTATCATCAGAAGGAATCAAGACAAATGTAACACTTATTTTCTCAGCTAACCAGGCACTTCTTGCTGCAAGAGCAGGTGCTACATATGTATCACCATTCTTAGGACGTCTTGATGATATTTCACAGCCTGGTATTGATTTGATTCGTGATATCGCAGAGATTTTTGATATTCACTGCATCGAGACAGAAATTATTGCTGCAAGCGTTCGTAATCCTATCCATGTTACAGATTGTGCTCTTGCAGGTGCAGACATTGCTACAGTACCATATGCAGTAATTGAACAGATGACAAAACACCCATTAACAACACAGGGTATCGAGAAATTCCAGAAAGACTATATCGCAGTATTTGGAGATAAATAAATAAGGAGGGGAATCAATGAGTAATATTGATACAATGTCAGTAAATGCTATTCGTGTATTGGCGGCAGATTCTATTCAGAGAGCAAAATCAGGACATCCGGGTTTACCACTTGGCGCAGCAGCTGCTGCATATGAATTGTGGGCAAAGCATATGAATCATAATCCGAAGAATCCGGACTGGGCAAACCGTGACCGTTTTATTCTTTCAGGTGGACATGGTTCAACACTTTTATATTCATTATTTCATTTATTTGGATATGGCAATTTATCAATTGAAGAATTAAAAAGATTCCGTCAGGACGGTTCATTAACACCGGGTCATCCTGAATACAAGCATACAGTAGGTGTAGAGGCAACAACAGGTCCTCTTGGCGCAGGTATGGGTATGGCTGTAGGTATGGCTATGGCAGAAGCACATCTTGCTACAGTATTCAATAAGGAAGGTTTTCCTGTTGTAGACCATTACACATATGTATTAGGTGGAGATGGCTGTATGATGGAAGGTATTTCATCAGAAGCATTTTCACTTGCAGGAACACTTGGATTAAATAAGCTTATCGTCCTTTACGATTCAAACAATATTTCAATCGAAGGAAGCACAGATATCGCTTTCACAGAAAATGTTCAGAAGCGTTTTGAAGCATTTGGTTTCCAGACACTTGTAGTAGAAGATGGAAACAACCTTGAAGAAATCGGTAAAGCAATCGAAGAAGCAAAGGCAGATAAGACAAGACCTTCAATGATTACAATCAAGACACAGATAGGTTTCGGCTGTCCTGCAAAACAGGGTAAGGCAAGTGCTCATGGCGAACCTCTCGGTGAAGAAAATGTAAAGGCATTAAAAGAAAACTTGGGTTATCCTGCTGATAAAGACTTCTATGTACCTGAAGAAGTGTACGACAACTATAGAAAGATAACAGAAGAAAAAGGTAAAGTAGAAGAAGAATGGAATAAGCTTTTTGCAGATTATTGTGCTAAATATCCTGAAATGAAAGAATTATGGGATAAGTATCATGATGAAAATGCAGCAGATTATCTTATCGATGATGAAGATTTCTGGGCATATGAAGATGCACCACAGGCAACAAGAAATCTTTCGGGAACAATGATTAACAGAATCAAAGATATTCTTCCTAATTTTATTGGTGGTTCAGCAGACCTGGCACCATCAAACAAGACAAATATGAAAGATGCCGGAGATTTCTCAAAAGACAACTATGGCGGAAGAAACTTACACTTCGGTGTTCGTGAAATTGCTATGGCAGCTATTGGAAACGGACTTGCTCTTCATGGTGGGTTAAAACCATATGTTGCAACATTCTTTGTATTCAGCGATTATACAAAACCAATGGCAAGACTTGCTGCAATAATGGGACTTCCTCTCACATATGTCTTCACACATGACAGTATCGGTGTTGGAGAAGACGGACCTACACATGAGCCTGTTGAACAGCTTGCAATGCTTCGTTCACTGCCAAACTTCAATGTGTTCCGTCCTGCTGATGCGACAGAAACAGCAGCGGCATGGTACTATGCTATAACAAATAAGACAACTCCTACAGCTCTTGCACTTACAAGACAGAATCTCCCACAGCTTTCAGGTTCAAGCAAAGAAGCATTAAAGGGTGGATATATAATAGAAGATTCAACTAAAGAGACACCAGATGCAATTATTATGGCAAGTGGTTCAGAAGTAAGTCTTGCAGTAGATGCAAAAGCAGAGCTTGCAAAAGACGGAATAGATGTCAGAGTAGTAAGTATGCCATGTATGGACTTGTTTGAAAAACAGTCAGACGAATATAAGGAGAAAGTTCTTCCAAAATCAGTTAGAAAGAGAGTGGCAGTAGAAGCACTTTCAGGATTCGGCTGGGGCAGGTATGTAGGTCTTGACGGAGCATATATCACTATGGATGGTTTTGGTGCAAGTGCACCATACAGCGTACTTTTCCCTAAGTTTGGATTTACGGTTGACAATGTAGTAAAGACTGTAAAAGGACTGTAGTATATGCGTAAAAGACTGGCAAAAGCAGCAAAAAATATCAAATCGGAAACGAACAGGGAATATTATGAAACTGTCCGCGATATATTAGAACATCCTGTAGTGAGAAAAATGAGTGAATTTAAACATCATTACGGGACAAGCTGTTACAGACATTGCCTTAATGTGTCATATATGAATTTTATAATATGCAAAAAACTGCATTTAGATGCCCGGGCAGCAGCCCGGGCAGGAATGCTTCATGACCTGTTTTTATATGACTGGCATAAACATGCGAAGGAAACGGGAAATCATTTTCATGGACTGACACATCCGAGGTATGCGATGAAAATGGCAGAGAAGAATTTTGAATTGAGTAAGAAAGAAAAAGAAATAATACTTCATCATATGTGGCCGCTTACGATAACTTTACCTACAAGTAAGGAAGGTTTTATAATAACCATCACAGATAAAATTGGCGGTCTGCTTGAGATGACAGATTATTTTACAGAGAAAATTTTCCCTTCAAGAAAAACAATAGATGATAATATAACCTCGCTTAATGAGATGCTTTTATCATTTATAAATGATAAGACAGGCTTTTTTGATTCGTCTGATAAATAATAAAATTATACAATACAGCACTAAAATTTGTACTATATTACCGCAAAATATATTAAAATTTGTTGTTAACAGGATTTTAACAGGATTTTAATACATAAAAAGCTTGCTTAAATTAATTAAAAGTGATATAATATCTCATGCTAGACAAGGTCATATTAATGTGACAATGATAAGGAGGTTGGAAAGGGATGAAAATGATGAAGAAAATTGCTTCATTAGTATTGGCAGGTGCTATGACTTTATCAATGTCAGTAGCTGCATTTGCTTTAACAGGAGTATCAACAGAGGAACAGAAGATTCTTGATGCTGCACCTGCAAAAGCAGCAGAGCTTGGTGTATCAACAAACAGTGCTCAGTATCAGAAATATTATTCACAGGCTGTAACATATGTTCAGCAGAATGATATGACAACTGAACAGGTTAACGGTGCAATTACAGCTATGAATGATGCGACAGCTAAGGCTAAAACAGCCATGAATAAAGCTGGTGTAACAAGCTTATTTGATTTAGATAAAGATACTTTGGCTTCATTAACTAAAGATTGTGCTAAAGTTGTTACTGACGAACTTGCAGCAGTAGGTATCGAAGTTAAAGTAAGCGCTGACGGTACAGTAACTGGTGTTGTTAAGAATACAGAGACTGGCAAAGCGAATACAGTAGTTTCAACAACTAATGTAATCAAACAGACAGGTTCTGACATGACTGCAACAGTAGTTGCTTCAGCAGCAGTAGTAGGCGCCATTGCTGCTTGTGGTGTAGTTGCTAAGAAAAAAGGTCTTTTTTCAAAGGCTGAAGCATAATATATCATGAAAAAATTTAAAAGAATAATGGCATATATTTATATGCCATTATTTTTTACCGTTATTGGATATGGGATTCTATGGGTAGCAACAGCGCCTGTTATTAATTTTGTGTACAACATAGGTTCCATGGTTATGGCACAGGATGTGCCGGAATTTAATACAGATTTGGGCAGTGTCTTTGTTGGAAATGAGGGTTCGCCTGAGGAACAGCCGGAGACAGTATCTGCATCTGTTATTACCCAGCCATCTTTTGGAGATGAATATGGACATATAACATGTGATAGAATAGGATTAGATGCACCTGTTTATTTTGGTGATAATAATGATATTTTAAGAGTAGGTGCAGGACAATATATTGGTAGTTTCCTGCCGGGTTATGGCAGAACAATTATGTTATGTGCGCATAATACAACATTTTTTAAACCTTTACAGGTTATAGAGGCAGGGGATATAATAACTTTTAAGACAAGTTACGGTGTGTATCAGTACAAGGTCAGCAGAACAGATGTTAAGGATCATAATGATTCTACAGCATATGATTTGCTTCAGGAAAAGGAAGAATTGGTTATGTATACATGTTATCCTTTTGAAACTATGGTAGGTACAAAGACAGACCGTTTTTTTGTGTATTGTGAGAAAATTTCGGGACCTACTGTTATAGATTAGGAGGTAGAGGGATGAATAGAAAGTCTAAGAAAAGATTAAGAGGCATAATAAGTACAATTTTATCCTTTTTGCTTGCTGTTTTATTTACAGTAGGTTCTGTTTTAGTTGGATTGTATATAGGTTTTTTGAATGAAAACAGAATAATTGACGGTCTTAATTATAAAGACTATTACTCAGGAGTTGAAGAGAATTTTTATCAGAATTCCAAGGATATTACGACTCCGATGGGCTTGCCGGAAAATGTTGTTGATGGAATTGTAGATTCTGAGACAATATATGAAAATATAAAAGATTATGTTGTTGCGGCAGTTAATGGGCAGACATATGTGTTTGCTACAGAAGATTTAAAGACTAAACTTGAACAAAATGTGCGTAATTATTTTACATCACAGGGCTGGGAAATAACTTCTGAACAGGAAGCTACTATTCCTCAGTATACCCAGATGATAGCTGATGAATATGTAAGCTGCGTAAAAGTTCCGTTTGTTGAGCATTTTGCAGCTGTAAAGAGAATATTCCAGAAAATATTACTTATTGGAATACCGGCACTTGCAATATTATCAGCTATTATAATTTTCATGCTTGTGCATATGCAGAAGTGGAAACACAGAGGTGTAAGATATGTTGTTTATTCATCGTTTGCTACTATGATTATGGTAGCAGTACCGGGAATAGCAGCATTAGTAAGTGGATTTTATAAGAAGATTAACATTTCTACAGAGTATTTGTATTACGCGCTTGTAAAATATATTAGTAATGGTTTGTGGGTATTTATTTACCTTGCATTCGTATGGTTTGCAATATCACTTGCTTTACTGTTTTTGATTCGTTTTATAAAAAAATACAGGAATTAATTTAAGGTGAAATACAATGGAACAGTTATATGATATGCACTGCCATATACTTCCGGGAGTAGATGATGGTGCACCGGACGAATATACTATGATGAAGATGGTACGTATTGCTTATAATGAAGGAATTCGTACAATTTTGATGACTCCTCATTATCATCCTTACAGAGGAAGTGCTGATGCCGAAACTGTAATGCAGGTATTTGGCAAATCATATAGCCTTATAAAACATTATTATCCGGATATGGAAGTTTATGAGGGGTGTGAGATATACTTTCAGAGAGACATAATTAGCAAATTGAAAAATGGAGAACTGCTCACACTGGCAGGAAGTAAGTATGCACTTATAGAGTTTTCTACAGATGTGGAATGCTCATATGTAAGAGATGCATTAAGTGAGGTTTTATTTGCCGGATTTATTCCTGTAATTGCGCATATTGAGCGATATGATGACCTTATGGACGACATTGATATGGTAGAAGAACTGGTTGAATCGGGTGTATATGTGCAGGTTAATGCAGGCTCTGTTGTCGGTAATTCCGGAATGAAAACAAAAAAAGACATAAAAAAACTTTTACAGAGAGATTTGGTACATTTTGTGGGAACTGATGCTCACGATATTAAGGTTCGTGCTCCACTTATCAGGAAAACAGCACGATTTATAGAGAAGAAATTTGGACAAGATACGGCAGAAAGGATTTTTCATTATAATCCTGCCATGCTTATTAAGAATAAAATTATTTAAGGAGTACATCATTTATGGAAACAAAAAATTCAAAGGATGACCTTGAAATCGATTTGGGAGAAGTGATTTCCGTAGTATTATCCAGAATATGGATTGTAATATTTATCGGTATATTAGGGGCATTGTCAATGATGATTATAAGTAAATTTCTCATTGCTCCGGTATACAGCACGACAACACAGGTATATGTATTAAACAGACAGGACCAGAGTTCAACTAATCTTACATCAGCCGATTTGCAGTCGGGAAGTCAGCTTAGTAAGGATTATGTTGAGATTATTACAAGCCGTACCGTTTTAGAACAGGTAATATCAGAGCTTGGTCTTGAAGATATAGATGCAGCCGGATTAAAATCTATGGTTTCAGTGTCGGCGCCTACTGATACAAGAAGTATATATATAACTGTTAATGATACAGATGCTTACAGAGCTCAGCAGATAGCAAATAAAATCAGAGAAGTTGCATCATTTAAAATATGTGAAATAATGCAGGTTGAAGCAGTTAATGTAGTAGATGAAGCCAATATACCGGCCTCCCCATCAAGTCCTAATATTATTAAAAATACAATTCTTGGCGGTGTTGCCGGAATTGTTCTTGCCATTGCAATAATTGTAATAGGCTTTTTAATGGACGATACAATTAAGACTTCTGATGATGTAGAGAGGTATTTGGGATTAAGTGTATTAGGAAGTATACCTGTGCTTGAAGATAGTAAGAAAGCTAAGAAACAGAAAAACTATGCAGATATGGCACTTGAAGATGAACCGGTTTATTATGAAGATTCTGAGGAAGAAGAGCTGGATGACTACGAAGATAATTATGAAGATGATTATGACTATTCCGACTATTCTGATGAAGATGATGAGTAAAAATTTCGGATTCAGGAGGTAAAGTGATGAAGAATGTAATAATTAGAAAATTAGATGATTTAGATTTCAGAAGCAATGAAGCTTATAAAGCACTAAGAACTAATATCCAGTTGTGCGGAAGTGATATTAAAGTAATAGCTATTACAAGCTGTACTCCTAATGAAGGTAAGACAAGTGTAACATTTAACCTTGCCCGCTCTATGGCTGATTTGGGCAAGAAAGTTCTGTATATCGATGCCGATTTAAGAAAATCAGTTGTAGTAGGCCGATATAAAGTTGAAGGGGAAATACTTGGGCTTACTCATTTTCTGGCAGGTCAGGAACAGTTTCATAATGTAGTATATTCTACAAATGTAAAGAAACTTCACATGGTTTTTGCAGGTCCTGTTCCGCCTAACCCGGCAGAACTTCTGAGCAATAAGTTATTCAAAAAACTAATTCCTACTTTAAAAGATGTTTATGACTATGTTATCATTGACACACCGCCGCTTGGCTCAGTAATAGACAGCGCAATTATAGCACAGGAATGTGATGGAATAGCTTTTGTATGCGAAGCTAAGCATAATAGTTACAAATTTGCACAGAAAGTAATAGAGCAGTTAAAGAAGACAGACTGCAAAATTTTAGGTGTTATTTTAAATAAAGTACCTGTTAAGACAAGGGGTTACTATAGCAAATATTACAGCAAGTATTATGGAAAATACTATGGTAAATATTATGGAAGTTATTATGGTCAGGAAGATGATTGACGAAAATATATGTATGTTATGAGGAAATAATCATGGATAAAATACTAAAGAACAGAAAAATAGCTGTTTTATTGCTCATATTGTACGATATAATTGCAATACAGGTTGCAAGTTTTTTCTCGTTATATATCCGTTTTGATTTCAGTATTACAGATATACCTAGAAATTTCTTTACAAATGTATGGGATTATGCACCGATAAATACCGCAATAACACTTGTTTTATTTGCGGTTTTTGGCATGTATAAATATTTATGGAGATATATAGGCTCGCTGGAAGTTATGACGGGTCTTTTGGTATGCGTTTTATCCTCATGCTGTTATATGTTGGGAATAAAGCTGCTTGGTATGTATGTTCCGAGAAGCTTTTACGGTTTTTATCCATGCTTTCTGTTATTTCTTACAATGGGACTGAGATGTTCATACCGTGTAGTTACGGCGCTGACAGTCAGGCTGAGGCTTAAGAGAAATGTTGTTGGAAAGACTGTAATGATTATTGGTGCTGGAGAAGCTGCTTCTGCAATAATAAAAGAATATCAGAACAGCAAATATCTCAATCAGATGATAGCATGCATCATAGATGATGACCCTGCCAAAATAAACAAATATGTTCACGGTATTAAAATTGTCGGTAACAGAAACAGTATTGTTGCAAATGCCGAAAAATATTTGATTGATGAAATCGTTATTGCGATACCTACATTAAAGCAGTCAGAATTACGAAAAATCGTTCGAATCTGTCAGAAAACAAATTGTAAAATAAAAGTTCTTCCGGGCATGTATCAATTAATTAAAGAACAGGTGTCAATTTCAAAACTCAAAGAAGTTGAAATTGAAGATTTACTTGGTAGAGATTATGTACATGTTGATTTGGAAGAAATTGCAGGTTATGTAACCGGCCAGGTTGTCCTTGTAACCGGTGGCGGCGGCTCAATCGGAAGTGAACTGTGCCGGCAGATAGCCCAGCGAACCCCAAAACAACTCATAATTTTTGATATATATGAAAATAATGCATACGATATACAGCAGGAACTTAAATCTAAATATCCGGAATTAAATCTTACAGTTCTTATCGGTTCTGTAAGAAATACATCAAGGGTAAGAATGATTTTTGAACAGTATCGTCCGGCAATTGTGTACCATGCGGCAGCACATAAGCATGTGCCTTTGATGGAAGACAGTCCGAATGAGGCAATTAAAAATAATGTGTTTGGTACACTTAAGACAGCAAGAGCTGCCGGTGAGTACGGTGCAAAGCGTTTTGTACTTATTTCAACAGATAAAGCGGTAAATCCCACAAATATTATGGGTGCATCAAAGCGAATTTGTGAAATGATAGTGCAGACTTTGAATAAGCATTATGCTACCGAGTATGTTGCAGTTCGTTTTGGAAATGTTCTTGGAAGTAATGGAAGTGTAATCCCATTATTCAGAAAACAGATTATAAAAGGCGGACCTGTCACAGTTACACATCCGGATATAATCAGATATTTTATGACTATTCCTGAGGCTGTATCATTAGTGTTACAGGCTGGAGCTTATGCCAAAGGCGGAGAAATATTTATTTTTGATATGGGAGAGCCGGTCAAAATTGTTGATTTGGCAAGAAATATGATAAGACTTTCAGGTTATGTACCTGATGAAGATATTGAGATAAAATTTACCGGATTAAGACCCGGAGAAAAATTATATGAAGAACTTCTTATGGAAGAGGAGGGACTTCAGGACACAGCAAATCACCTTATTCATATAGGAAAACCTATAGAATTAGATGAAGATTTATTCTGGACACAGTTGTCTGAACTTGAAAAACTTGTTGGAAAAGATGCTGACGGAGTCCGTGAGAAAATTAAAGAAATTGTTCCTACATATTGTCCCAGAAAAGAGGGTAATTAAATGTATCGCATTATAAAACGAATTATAGATTTTATATGTGCACTGCTCGGCATAATTTTGTTGTCGTGGCTATTTATAATATTGATTATATGGATTAAAATTGATTCAAAAGGGCCGGTTCTTTTCAAACAGAAAAGAGTAGGAATTCACAAAACATACTTTAATATCTACAAATTTAGAACAATGTATATTGATACACCAAAAGATATGCCGACACATATGCTTTCAAATCCTGAGCAGTATATAACAAAGGCAGGAAAATTTTTGCGAAAGACAAGTTTAGATGAACTTCCGCAGATTTTTAACATATTAAAAGGTGAAATGTCGATAATAGGTCCAAGACCTGCATTGTGGAACCAGGATGATTTGATTGCAGAACGTGATAAATACGGTGCAAATGATGTTATGCCAGGACTTTCAGGCTGGGCTCAGATAAACGGAAGAGACGAACTTCCTATTGATGTCAAGGCAAAGCTTGATGGTGAGTATGCGCAGAACATAAGTTTCCTTTTTGATTTGAAGTGCTTCTTTGGTACAATAAGAAGTGTATTAAAAAGTGACGGAGTAGTAGAAGGCGGAACCGGTGAATTGAATAAAAAGTCAGAAAATAAAGAGAATACAGAAAATAAAGAAAATACAGAAAGCAAATGAAATAAGTAAAAAGCAAATATAAAATTAATAAGACAATAATGAAAAACGGATTAGTAAAAAGTAAGATGTTAATCCGTTTTTTGCTGCCACAGGAAAGCAGCAAATTAATTGTTATAAGGGCTTAAAATATAAAATTCCAGAAGTGAAAAGAATATAAAATATTCGGCTTAAATACTGCGTAAACTTTACATTATAAGTTATTTGTGTTAAAATGAAATTTGTGAAAATTGACCTATTATAATGGCATTATGGTCTTAGACCTTTAGAACTTGGTATCATACGTTTGACTAATAGATTACAGGTGGAAATTCCAATGAAAAAAATTTTGATTACCGGAGCAGGCAGTTACATAGGAACTTCATTTGAAAAATGGGTTATGTCATCTGATTTTGAAGGAATGTATCATGTAGATACTTTGGATATGATTAATCCGGAATGGAATGAATATGATTTTTCAGGATATGATACGGTGTTTCATGTTGCAGGTATTGCACATTCAGATACAAGCAATGTTTCAGATGAAGTTATTCAGAAATATTATAAAATAAATTCAGAACTCGCAATCGAGACTGCAATGAAAGCAAAGAATGAAGGCGTGTCCCAATTTATATTTATGAGTTCCATGATAGTATATGGTGGTATGGAACATGTTACTGAAGATACAGTTCCAGAACCTGCTAATTTCTATGGTAACAGCAAATGGAAAGCCGATAAAGAGCTTCAAAGGCTTGATAGTCCCGGTTTTAAAGTTGTGATTTTAAGGCCGCCTATGATTTATGGCAAAGACAGCAAAGGAAATTATCCGACACTGGCTAAGATGGCTAAAAAACTGCCAATATTCCCTAAAGTAAAAAATTGCCGCTCAATGCTTTATATAGAAAATTTATGTGAATTTATCAGACTTATGGTAGAAAATGAAGAACATGGCATTTTCTTTCCACAAAATGAAAAACCTGTCTGCACAAGCGATATGGTAAAACAGATAGCGGCAGTAAGTGGACATAAGATTTGGGTTACGGGACTGCTTGCGCCATGCGTACATATCGGAAAACATTTTCCGGGGCAGATTGGCAGATTGTGCAATAAAGCATTTGGAGACAGCTACTATGACACGGGAATGAGTAATTATAAAGAAAATTACAGAGTTACAGATTTTAAAGAAAGTATAGAGAAGACGGAAGGTTAAACAGATGGAACCGTTAATAAGCATTGTTACAGTTTCATTTAACAGTGAAAAGACGATAAGACAGACAATAGAATCGGTGTTAAATCAAACTTATACAAATATAGAATATAACATAGTTGATGGAGCTTCTACAGACAGGACTGTTGAAATCGCAACACAATACAAAGACGATTTTGAAGCAAAAGGAATAAAATATATAATTACCTCTGAAAAAGATAAAGGCATATATGATGCTATGAATAAGGGTATTGCGCGCTCACATGGAGAAATAGTCGGTCTTATAAACAGTGATGACTGGTATGAGACAGATGCCCTTGAAAAAGTGGCAAAATTCTACGAAGAGACGGGTTTTGATATGATGTATGCAGATTTAAACATAATAAAACCGTCAGGAAATGTTGTTAAACATTCAAGAATAAGAAAGTATATTACATCAAGAGACTGGAATCACCCGACCACATTCATCACGAAGAAAATGTATGAAAAATACCAATATAAGGTGAAAAATATTTATGATGATTTCGATTTAGTAATAAGAATAACAAAAGATGGAAATAAAGTATGTATTCTTAATGAGGTTCTTGCTAATTTCAGATTTGGTGGGGTCAGCAATGAGAAGAGCTTCAAAAAAGCAGTAGAACGAACAAAAGCCAGATATGAAGTTTATCGCTGCAATGGCTTGAGCAGGTTCTATATATTTGAATGTGTTGGGCATGAGCTGGCAAAGTATATAATAGGATAATTTGTAAAGATATTTGCTGTTGGAGGTTTTGTATGAGAGTGATTTTTAGCTGGGACGATGGAGCACCTCAGGATAAAAAAATGTATGAATTGCACGAAAAGTATAAAATTCCGGGAATGTTTTTTGTGCCGACAAAAAATCGGGAAGGCAGAGATGTTATTTCTTCAAATGAAATGAAAAATGCAGAATCTAGCTATGTTTCCTTTGGAGGTCATACAGAGAATCATGTTTATCTGACAGAACTGAGTATTGATGATGTTGAAAAAGAAATTGTAAATAACAAAAAATATCTGGAAGATTTACTGGGTCATGAAATTTTGCATTTTTGTTTCCCAGGTGGACAGTATACTGATGAAATAATGAATATTGCATCTAAATATTATAAAACACTTAGAACCGCGGATACAATGAATTTTGCTGCTAAACATGGAATATTATTGAAGCCTGCATTTCATTTTTACCCAAGAGGTTACAAGTCACTTATTGGAAATGGAATAAGACAGAAGAGTGTGAAACAGACATTTAATATTGCGCTTTTAGCAAGATGTGATTATTTTGATACAATTAAAAAAATGATAAAAAATCAAAGTAATAGTGATTCGGATATTATGATATGGGGACATAGCTGGGAAATAGAAGAATTAAATTTATGGAATAAACTGGAAGATTTATTTGTTTTTTTGAAAGAAAATTTTTATGATAGTTGTTGTAAATACGATGATTTGTTGAATTAAAAGATATTGGGTTGAAAAATGAGAATATTATACATTAATACAGTATGTGGTACAGGAAGTACGGGTAGAATTGTTGTAGATTTATATAAAGAGGCTGAGAAAAATGGAGATACATGTATGGTTGGCTATGGCCGGGGTACTGCACCATATGATATAAATGGCTATAGAATAGGAAATGATATTGATATGTATTGCCATGCTCTGCTTACAAGAATTACGGATAAAACAGCGTTTTATTCTAAGCATGCTACCAGAAAATTTTTGGAAAAAGTGGATGAATTTAAACCTGATTTAATTCATCTTCATAATTTACATGGGTACTATATTGATATAGAAATGCTCTTTAATTATATTAAAGAGAAGAATATAAAGGTTGTGTGGACATTACATGATTGTTGGAGCTTTACAGGTCATTGTGCTCATTTTGATTATGTTGGTTGTCAAAAATGGAAGACAGGTTGTTATAAGTGTCCACAGAAAAATGTTTATCCCAAATCTTCCCTTGCAGATGCTTCATCATGGAATTATGAACACAAGAAAAATGCGTTTTGTGGTGTCAAAGATATGACAATAATAACCCCATCAAAATGGTTGGCTGATTTGGTAAAAGAATCTTTTTTAAGAGAATATGAAGTTTGCGTTTTAGTTAATGGAATAGATTTTTCAATATTTAATAGTATTCCGTTTAACGATAAGAAAAAAGAAATTGCTAAGGGTAAAAAAATTGTTTTAGGTGTTACAAGTGTATGGAATGAGCGAAAAGGTTCTAGAGATTATATCGAATTAGCAAAAAATTTACCAGATCAATATGTGCTTGTAATTGTCGGTGTTCCTAAAGAAGAACACAGTAAACTTCCTCTAAATATTATTGCGTTTGAAAAAACAAAATCGATACAAGAGTTAATAGAATTTTATAAATGTGCTGATGTTTATTTTAATGCCAGTTTGGAGGAAACGATGGGAATGACTACGATAGAGGCATTAATTTGTGGCTTGCCGGTTATCACATTTGATAGAACAGCTGTACCAGAATTTGTCCCGGAGGTAAAAGGGATTGTTGTTAAAGCTCATGATATAGAAGGTGTTAAAAATGCAATCAAATTGTTATCAAATAAAAAGTCTGTTGATGTTACATATGCTATACAAAAGTTTGAAAAAAATATAGCATATAAAAAATATTTGGAAGTATATAGAAAAAAAGGAAATTTATACTATGAAAAATAAAAGTAATATTTTATATGTTTCAAATATTCCGGCACCATATACGGTTGAATTTTGTAATCAATTAAGCGAAAAATTCAATTTGACAGTAATGTTTGAAAGAAGTGCAGCAAGAGATAGAAATGAAAATTGGTATTGCGATATAAAAAGAAATTATAAAGAAATAATTTTAGAGCAATATGCAGTTGGAGAGGAAAGCAGCATCGGAATAAAATGGCGTAAGACAGTAAAACAACACAAATGGGATATGATTTGTGTTGATGGTTATTCATCTCCTTCTTCCGTACTTTTGGTTTTCTATTGCCAATTAAAAAAAATTCCTTACTGTGTGAGAAGTGACGGAACATTTATTCACAAAAACAGCTGTATTATTGAAAAATTGAAAAAAATACTTCTTTGTAAGTCAAAAATATGTTTTGTCAGCAGTACTCAGACAGCACAATATTTTCAAATGTTAGGGGTTTTAGAGAAAAATATATTTAAATATCCTTTTTCTTCAATAAGAAAGAGTGACATAGTTAAAATTACTGAAATAGAAAAACAAAATTTGAAACATAAATTGCACATTGATAGTACAAAGTTAGTCATTTCTGTAGGACAATTTATTCCGAGAAAAGGATTTGATGTATTGATAAGGGCATGTAAGTATATAAGCGAAGATGTTTGTGTGCTTATTATTGGTGGAAATGTTAATGATGAATATTTAAAATTGTGTAATGAAAATAATGTTCATAATATAAAATTCATGCCTTTTATGAAAAAAGATGAGTTAAAAAAATATTATCTGGCATCAGATGTATTTGCTTTTCCTACAAGGGAAGATATATGGGGGTTAGTTATAAATGAGGCATTAGCAGCAGGTCTCCCTGTAGTTTCAACTAATCGTTGTATGGCTGCATTGGAAATGGTTAAAAATGGTAAAAATGGATATATAGTAGATGTTGAAAATGAGGTACAGCTTGCAGATAAGATTAATGAAATTTTAAATGATAGTGAACTTAGAAAGAAAATGTCTGAAAACTCTTTGAAAATGGCAGAGAAGTATACAATAGATGAGACGGCACAGGTTTTTGCTGATGTATTTAACAGATTGATGAGGAATTAAAATGTGTGAAATATCAAAAAATAAAATGATTTTATGTGCGCTTTATGCAAGTATTGCACTTTCAAATTGGAGTTATTATATATTATGTGAATTATTAAAATTGGATTTTTATTTGTATGAAGTCTTTTTTATACCAATAATATTATTTAACCTTAACAAATTTACTGGGAAAATAAAAATATCGAAGGGTTATTTAGCAGTAAGTTTTCTTGTTATAGTTTGTTTTTTCTTTGGAATGTTTAAATATCCTCAATATATAATGTCACATATAACAACATATAGAACAATTTTTTATTATGTTATAATAATTTGTATATTTAAAAATACTACGGAAATTAATTTAAATTTATTTAAATGGATATGTTTTGGAAGTGTTATTGGTGACTTTTTATATAGTTTGACCGTTAATAGCACTAGTGATACATCAGCGGTTAATTTAGTGGCACTTGCTGTTTTAGTTATTATTCCTATAATTCAAAACAAATTAATGGAAACTATAATTTTTTCGGGTTTGACGATTGTAGTTGCATTTAGAAGTTCTTTTAGAATCAGTATTGTATTAGTAGCAGCTGCTATAATGTTGGCATTGTTGTATGTTGTGGTTGTTCAACATAATATAAAAGTAATGTTTATAGCTATAATTTTAGGCATTATTATGGTTATATTTGTATTAAATTTTGAAAGTTTTATAAATATATTGGTTGAAAAAACAGGGATGAATAGTTATGCTGCATATAGAGTATCTGTAAGACTTAAACATATGATACATGGTAATTTGGCGGGGTCTCAAGATACTATAAGATATGAGACTTTTTCAAGGGTTGCTAAAGAGTTTTGGAATAAAATTCTGCCAAATGGAGTTATTGGAAAGTCAATTGGTGAATATGGAGTTTACAAAGATAGTCCTATGATTTTTTTGTATGATGCATTAGGCTCAGCTTTTTCATGGATTATAGTTATATATTTGGAGATAAAAGGTATAATTGTTGCAAAATTAGCATTGTTTAATAAAGAGAAAAAATATTTGGGATTTTTGGCTATATTTACTATATTGTTTTTGATTTTATTATTTATAAACGGAACATTTTTACTTAATACCTATGAAGTTTGTATTTCGGCTGTAATATTGGGATATTGGCTTAATCCTAATTTATTAAGGTTAAAAACGGAATGTTAAAGGAGATAAGATAATGGATAAGTACGAGGTTTGCGGATATGACATTAAAATAATACAAAACAAACTTTTGGATATAGCGTTAGAAATAGATAGAATATGCAGAAATTATAATATCAGATATTCTATTGTTGGTGGAACCCTTATTGGGGCAGTAAGACATAAAGGGTTTATTCCGTGGGATGATGATTTAGATATAGCTATGCTTAGGGAAGATTATGATAAATTTGTTGAAGTATGTAAAACTGAACTGAATGAACAATACTTTCTACAGACACCGCAAACAGAAAGAGATTATCCATTTGATTTTGCGAAGGTTATGGATATAAATACAGTATTTGTTGAAAACGGATTTGAATATAAAAATACACACAAATGTTGTTATGTTGATATATTCCCATTTGATAATGTTAAGAACAGGACATTCCGACTTCAGGCATATGCATATAGTTTTTTTAGAAGAGCAAGATGGTATATTATTGAAAAAAAGACGATGCCTTCTGATAAATGGAAGAATTCACAAAAGAGAAAAGAAACATGGTTTACAGCACCATTGTCAATATTGGGTTTAGATAATATTAATAAAATTTTAGAGTTTATAATGACTAAGCATAATAAAAAGCAGACTGAGTATGTTTATACATTGTGTTTTCCGTGGGGAAGAAAATGTTTTGATAGAAGAGAATGTTATACTGATTTAATAGAATTGGAATTTGAAGGACATAAATTCTATGCATCAAGAGATTATGAGCTATGTTTAAGACAAAGATATGGAAATTATATGGAACTTCCTCCTTTAGAGGAAAGATATCCTCAACATGATATAATAGAATGTAAATTATAAGGAGGAGAAAACTTTGAAGGTTTTATTAGTTGAATTTTCTATTGCTGGTCATAGTTTAACATATATTAGTAAATTAGCTGAATCTGATTTATATGAGGCAGTGTTGGTTGTGCCGGAAAAAATAAAAACATTAAATTGTAAGCAGTATGAGTTGGAGTTACAGGAACATAAAAATCCATTACAATATTTTAAGTGGATTGTTGACCTGAAGAAAATAATAAAAAAAGAAAAACCTGATGTAGTTCATTTACTTTATGGTGATAATTTTTATAGATATTGTGGGTTAGGATTGCGTCTTTTGGGGAAAAACAAAACTATTCTTACCCTGCATTGGATAAAAGGTGATAAGTTTCATAAAATAAGTACGAAATCAATAGCACATAGAGTTAAACAGATTATAGTTCATTCAGATTATATGAAGAATCAATTGAAAATTTTAAATATAAATAATGCTGAAAGAATTGAATATCCTTATTTTAGTATTATTCAACCTGATAAAATAAAAGCTAAAGAATATTTCGACTTAAAAAATAATATTCCTGTGTTGTGTTGTTTAGGAAGTGCAAGATATGATAAAGGATTAGATATATTACTGGATTCATTGAAAAATGTTAAAGAAGATTTTCAATTGCTTATCGCTGGAACAGAGGGCTTTTTTGATAAACAATATGTTAATGAGCATATTAGCAGTTATAAAGATAAAGTTAAAATTAATATGCGTTTTTTAAGTGAAGAAGAATTTGCTTATGCAAGCGAAGCAGCGGATATAATTGTATTGCCATACAGGAAGATTTTTTCAGGTGCCAGTGGACCATTGGGAGAAGGCGTGTGGAAGAAAAAATGTATAATAGGTCCAATGGAAGGAAACTTAGGCTATACAATAAAAAAGTATCATTTGGGGTATGTTTTTGAATCTGAAAATACAGAATCGTTGTCAAATGTTTTGAGTATAGCTTTGAAAAAAAATTTTGAACCGGATATGGAATATTTAGATTATAGAAAAATGTTAAATCCTGATATTTTTGTTGAAAATTATTATACTATATATAAGGAAATGAAGTAATGAGTATAGATACATCAAGAAAAAAAGGAAATATTTTAAGCGTATTTTTTTGGAAATTCGCTGAAAGGTGCGCAGCACAGGGAGTTACTCTGCTGGTTACAATTATATTGGCAAGGTTGCTGATGCCTTCTGATTATGCTGTAATTGCAATGGTAACAGTGTTTACTAATATAGCGGACTGTTTAGTGACAGGTGGACTTGGAACAGCACTGATTCAAAAGGAAGATGCTGATACAGTCGATTTTTCATCAATGTTTTATTTTAGTGTTTTTTTTGGGATTGTACTTTATTTAATATTGTTTTTTATGGCACCTTTTATAGCAAGGTTTTACAGAAATGAACTCCTTTGTAATGTACTAAGGGTGTTAGCCTTGAAATTGCCGTTATCTGCGTTGAATTCTGTTCAGAGTGCATATGTATCAAGAACTATGCAGTTTAATAAGTTTTTCTGGGCAACATTGGTTGGAACTGTTATTTCTGCTGTTTTAGGTATCGGTATGGCATATAAAGGATTTGGTTCATGGGCATTAGTTGCGCAAAATCTTTCAAATACAACAATTGATACATTATTTTTATTTATAATAATTCCGTGGAGACCGACATTGGAATTTTCATATTCCAGATTGAAAAGATTATTAAATTTTTCATGGAAATTAATGATATCTGAGGTTATTAATTCTATATATAATGAGATGAGATCTCTTGTTGTTGGAAAAGTTTATACACCAGATGAATTGTCATTTTACAATCAGGGTGAAAAATATCCGAAATTTATAGTGAATTTGTTGCAGGCCACAATATCGTCGGTTATTTTTCCGGCAATGGCATATAAGCAGAATGTTATTGAAGATTTGAAAGCTGTTACGAGAAAAGCTATAACAGTATCGCTGTTTATTATGGTTCCGCTTATGATGGGATTTGCAGCAGTTGCACCATCAGTTGTCTCTATTTTTCTGACTGATAAATGGCTTGATTGTGTTCCGTTTTTACAAATTGCATGTTTTTGTCAAATGCTTTTACCAGTTCAGAGTACAAATCTGCAGGCAATTAATGCTGTTGGAAGAAGTGATTTATATTTAAAAATGGAAATTCTTAAAAAATTATTTGGGGTGTTAACTATTTTATTATTTTTCAGGGTTGGAATATTGCAACTTGCAATATCATCAATAGCAGTTACTGTTTTTGCAACAATTGTAAATACAACACCAAATAAAAAATTATTGGGATATACACGCAAAGAGCAATTAATAGATATTATTCCTAATATTTTAATAGGAGCAGTGATGTTTGGAAGTGTATATTGGGTTAATTATACAAGTTGGGGAAATTGTATTAAATTGTTAGTACAAGTTATATTAGGAGCAATAGTTTATTGTTTGTTATCATTTATATTTAAATTGTCTGGTTTTTGTTATAGCTTAGAATATTGTAAGGGGTTTGTAAAAAAAATTAAGGGCGGAAAA
Source organism: uncultured Lachnospiraceae bacterium (assembly GCA_905193085.1). Taxonomy (GTDB): domain Bacteria; phylum Bacillota; class Clostridia; order Lachnospirales; family Lachnospiraceae; genus CAJJNI01. The sequence continues at coordinate 25,220 of CAJJNI010000006.1, forward strand.
TAATATGAAGGAACTAATTATAAAAATAATAAGTCGAATTTTTAAATTTATTTCAAGTTGTGTGCCTAAGAATAAAAATTTATGGGTGTTTGGTGCATGGAGAGGTGAGTTGTATTCTGATAATACAAAGTATTTGTATGAATATATGAATGAAAACCATAAAGAAGTAAATACCGTTTGGATATCAAAACAGCACAATATAGTGAATCATGTTAGAAATTTGGGATATAATGCAGAATATGCGTATTCTTTCAGGGGAATTATAACTGTACTAAGAGCAAAATACGCATTTGAAACAGAAGGAAGTTCAGATATTTCTTCATTTGTAAATAATATTTATGAGAGAAATAAGACTATGCAAATTCTGTTATGGCATGGTATGGGTTTTAAAAGATTACATATAGATGATGGCAGTAAAAAGAAAAATATATATGCGGATTCATACTGGATGGGTACATCTGAGTTGTATAATAAAACAACTGCCGAAGTATATAATGTGCCATTAGAAAATTTTTATACAACGGGGTATCCGAGAAATGATGTGATAATACAAAGAAAAGAAAATTTTTATTTTGAAAAAATAAAACAAAAATATAAAGACAGCAAAATTATTTTGTATATGCCTACTCATCGAAATTATGGACAAGATGGTGACTGTATAACAAATATAACAGAATTGATTAGATTGGATAAATATTTTAAAGATAAAAATTGGGTTATGATATATAAACCACATATACACGAAATGGAGAATGTAAGTTGTGCTCAGAAAGAATTCTCAAATATTATAATTGCCAAAGATACAGAAGTTTTTGGAGATCCGTACTCTTATTTAAGTTATTGTGATTTGCTTATAAGTGACTATTCAAGTATAATTACTGACTTTGCATGTCTTAACAGACCGATTATTTATTATGTTTTTGATTTGGAATATTTTAAGAAAAATAATATTTTGTTACCGTATTTTTACAATTTGCCTCTTGGACCGTTTTGTCATACATGGGATGAAGTGTTGTCTGAAATAAATAATGCGTTTAGTTTTGATGGATGGAAAGTCACAAGAAGTAAAAATAGCAAAAACTACCATGCATTTAATGATGGTCATAATTGTAGGCGTGTATATGAAACAATGATTAATTCGATTTATAAAATAAAGTGAAAGGAGTAATGTAAGATGAAGAATATTGCACTTATTATAGCAGGCGGAGTTGGGGCACGTATGCATCAGGATATTCCAAAACAGTTTATTAATGTTAATGATAAACCTGTTATTATCTATACATTAGAAGCATTTCAGAAGCATCCATATATTGATTCTATAGAAGTAGTATGTTTAGAGGGATGGCATGAAATATTGGGTGCGTATGCTAAACAATTTGGAATTTCTAAATTGGAAAATATTGTAAATGGAGGTGAAACCGGATTACAATCAATTAGAAACGGCTTAAAGGATATTGCAACAAGATATGATGATGATGATGATATAGTTCTGATTCACGATGCTATTAGACCTATGGTAAGTCAGGATATTATTTCAGACAATATAAGAGTATGTAGAGAATATGGTAATGCTATTACTGCAATTCCATGTACATCCGTAATGCTAAAAACAGCAGATTCACTTATGGCCAGTGAACAAATTCCGCGAGATAATTTGAAAATAACCCAGACTCCGCAAACATTTTATTTAAAAGAAATAATTGAGGCACATAAAGAAGCTGTTCAAAAAGGAATAAATGATTCTATTGCTTCATGTTCGTTATATGTTGAGTTGGGTAGAAAGCTTTATTTGTCAATGGGCTCAGAGAAAAATATCAAATTAACAACATCAGAAGATATAGAAATTTTTAGTGCATTGTTAAAAGCCAGTCGTCCGGAATGGCTGCATAAATAGATTGGTTTATATGGAGGAAAAAATGAAAATAGTTTTAGGTAGTGATAGAAATGGATTGGATTATAAAAATAGATTAATAGATTATTTAAAGAAACATAATTATGAAGTGATTGACGTTGGAACTTATGATAATGTACCGTGCGATTCGCCTGTATTTGCAGCACAGGCAGGTAAATTGGTTGCATCAGGAGAATGTAGATATGGAATTCTTATTTGTGCAACTGGAACAGGAATGGTTATGGCGGCAAATAAAATTAAAGGTGTATTATGTGGAATGGGATATGATGATTTAGTAACACAGTATATGAGGGAACATAATGATGCGAATATGATTGCTTTTGGACAAAAACATATGAATTATGATGATGTGGAAAGAAGAGTTGGGATTTTCTTAAATTCAGAATTTATAGGATTACATCATGCTCCAAGAGTGCAGCAGATTAAAGATTTGGAAGATGGGAAAGAAATAACTCAAACCCCTATAATGAACCCGGATTGGACTTGATTTTATAAGGTAGGAGTATTAAAGATGATAATAGATAGAATAAATGAACCTAAGGATTTAAAAAATTTAAATCAAAGAGAATTAAATGTATTAGCAGGTGAAATAAGGAATGCGATAATAAATAAGTTAAGTGTAAAAGGTGGACATTTAGCATCAAATTTAGGCGTTATAGAATTGACGGTTGCTTTGCATTATGTTTTTAATTCGCCAACAGATAAAATTATTTTTGATGTGTCTCATCAGTGTTACACTCACAAAATATTGACGGGAAGAAAAAATGCTTTTTTAGTTGAAGAGATGTATGATGAAATTTCCGGATATAGTAATCCTGATGAGAGCAGGCATGACTTTTTTAATATTGGACATACTTCAACATCAATAAGTTTGGCCTGTGGAATGGCTAAGGCACGTGATATAAATCATACAAACGAAGATATAATAGCGGTAATTGGTGATGCATCACTTGATGGAGGTGAGGCATTTGAAGCATTAAATTATGCGTCAGAATTAAATAGTGGTTTAATTGTTGTGGTAAATGATAATGATATGTCAATTCCGGAAAATCATGGTGGACTTTGTAAATTATTAACAGAACTAAGACAGTCAGGTGGTAATGTAAAAGATAATTATTTTAAAGCATTAGGTTTTGAATATATATTTGTAAAAGATGGTCATAACATTTCAGATTTAACAGATGCATTTTTAAAAGTTAAAGGCACTAAAAAACCAGTAGTAATTCATTGTTGTACACAAAAAGGAAAAGGTTATATATTTGCAGAAAATAATAGAGAAAAGTGGCATTGGGCACATCCTTTTAATATTAGTACAGGTGAATTTAAAAGTTATGTCCCGAAAGAAAATTATGGGGCTATCGCCTGTGAATTTTTGCTTGAGAAAATAAAAAAAGATTCAAAGGTAGTTGTTGTGGCTGCTTCAACACCATTATGTATAGGTTTTAATGCAGAAAAAAGAAAACAGGCAGGACAGCAGTTTGTTGATGTAGGAATTGCGGAGCAACATGCAGTGTCTATGACAGCCGGAATTGCTAAAAATGGAGGAAAACCTGTTTTTGCTACAAATAGTACATTTTTTCAGAGAGCTTATGATCAGATAGAACAGGAGTTGTGTATCAGTAAATGTCCTGCAACTTTAATTGTTACGCATGCAGGTGTAAATGGACATGCTAATGATACACATGCTGGTTTATACGATATAACATTATTAGCTAATATAAATAATCTTGTGTATCTTGCCCCTGCTAATAAACAGGAATATTTGTCTATGCTTGAATGGAGTATTGAACAGATGAATGTTCCTGTAGCAATTCGAGTGCCATGGAATGGTGTTTATCACACAGATGATGTTGTAAAAGCTGATTTTTCTGAAGTTAAATACAAAATCAGTAAAAAGGGAAGCAAAGTTGCAATTATAGCTTTAGGTAGTTTCTATCAATTGGGTGAAGAGGTATCAAAGTTATTGGAAGAAAAATTAAATATTATACCAACTCTTATTAATCCCAGATTTATATCTGGATTGGATAAAGAGTTATTAGATAAGTTGAAAGAAGAGCATGAGCTGGTTGTGACATTGGAAGATGGAATTTTATCTGGTGGATTTGGAGCTAAAATATCTCAGTATTATTCTCTGGAAAGAATGAAAGTATTAAATTGTGGTTTTTCATTGGATATCCCTTGTAGATATGAGCCTAAAGATTTATTGTTAAAAAACAGATTAACACCTGAGCAGATTGTTGAAGATATATACCGCAGTTTTTAAATAAATATATAAGGAGAAATTTTGAGTATGCATATTAACGATATTGAGAAAAAAGAAATAGAAAGATACATGAAATATTATGATTACAGAGAGAAAATGAGTGGTAAGACATTTCTTATAACCGGCTGTAAGGGAATAGTTGGCACAGGTATAATAAAATGGATTCTAATGGAAAATAAGATTCATAATACTAATGCAAAAATAATTGCATCAACCAGAAAGCCGGAAGAGATTCCAGAATATTTGAATGATGAAGATAATATAGTATTTTGTAAATTTGGAGAAGAGAAGGAATTTTGTAAAACTGAAAAAATTGATTATATTATTCATGCGGCTTCTCCTACAGGAAATACATTTCATAAGGCTTATCCAGTTGAATCATTAAGATGTATTGTTGATGAGACAGAGAATATGTTGGAGATTGCATTGAATAATCCAGATGTTTCAATGATTTATTTATCTTCGGAAGAAGTATATGGTTTACCACAGACGGAGGAACCGGTAAGTGAAACTTATGTTGGACCTGTTGATAGTTTAAATATCAGAAGTTGTTATCCATTGGGTAAAAAAACTGCCGAATTATTATGTTATACATATTTTGTTGAACATGATGTAGATGTTAAAATAATAAGACCAACAGTTATTCATGGACTTTATCAGAAGTATACAGAACAGCGTGTTGTAAATGAAATACTAAGATGTGTTATCGAAAAAAAGGATTTGGTTATGAAATCAAAAGGTTTAACAAAAAAATGTCTGATGTATTCATTGGATGCTATATCGGCTATATTTACAGTTTTGTTTAAGGGACAAAAAGGAGAGGCTTATAATGCTTCAAATCCGGATACATTTATTACAGTTAAAGATTTGGCAAATAGTGTTTTTGAAATGTTTGCGCCAGATGTAAAGATAGTTTATGAAATTGAAGATAATTCAGTTTCACAGGGTTATTTACCAACAAGAACGCTGGTTCAAAATATAGATAAATTAAAGAAGTTGGGCTGGAAACCAATAACAGATTTGAAGACTATTTATGAAATAGATATAGAGAGATTTTCTAATAATAAATAATGTTATGGTTATATAGATAATATTGGAGAAAAGTTATTTGCAATGTGACAAGAGTCAATAGTAAATCACAACAGTTATTAGATAGAATTGATAAAAATG
>CAJJNI010000007.1 GCA_905193085.1 uncultured Lachnospiraceae bacterium
GAAGAGAATGCAGAAGAGCAGAGAAAGGTTCAGATAGTTAAATCTGCCATAAATACATTGTCATTTTCAGAACTTGAAGCTATAGTGCATATTTTTGATGAGCTTGATGGTAAGGAGGGCATTCTGGTTGCAAGTAAAATTGCTGACAGAGTGGGAATTACAAGGTCGGTCATAGTCAATGCACTTAGAAAGTTTGAAAGTGCCGGTGTAATAGAATCGAGGTCATCAGGTATGAAAGGTACATATATAAGAGTATTAAATGATGTAGTATTTGATGAACTTCAGAAGATAGATTTAAAATCATATAAATAACATTTAAACAAAATTATATAAAATAGCATATAAAAGAATTGCATTTTCTATAAAAAGAAAAATGTGATTCTTTTTTTCGTTTATGTTATATTATAAATATGAATTAAACATAATTTTAGTTAAATTTTTTATTGTATATTTTTTATAAATGATATATAATGCTAAAAGGGAATATAAGCGGAACTTATAATTATGCAGAAGGAGATGACACCAGATGTTCAATACAGGAGTATATGATTACATAAATGTACTTGGAAAAGCAGCTAATGCCAGTTGGCTTAGAAATGAAGTTATTAATAACAATATAGCTAATGTTAACACTCCGAATTACAAGAGACAGGATGTTTCTTTTGATGATACACTTGCTATAGAACTTAAGAAGACAGGAACTACGCAGGTGGATTTGGACAAGCGTGTTGCAAATGCAGATTCGACAAGGCTTGAAGGAAAGATATATACAGATGCAACTAATTATTCATATAGAATCGATGGGAATAATGTAGATATAGATACGGAAAATGTTGAACTTGCATCTAATGAAATTAAATATAATGGTTTGGTTTCAAGTATTAATGCGGAATTTGCTCGTCTCAAATCTGTTATTAAATAGGAGGTTATGATATGGCTTTATTTACGGCATTTGATATTAGCGCATCAGGAATGACAGCGGAGCGCTTCAGAACGGATATAATTGCACAGAATATTGCAAATGTTGACACTACAAGAACGGAAGATGGTGGTGCTTATCGTCGTAAGACGGTTACATTTGCTGAGAAAACAAATACACCGTTTGCACATGTGCTTCAGAGAAGCATTAATGGACATACACAGGGTGGCGGTGTTAAGGTTACATCGGTTTATGAAGACCATGAGACAGATATGGAAATGGTTTATGATCCGTCACATCCGGATGCTGATGAAAATGGTTATGTGACCTATCCTAATGTAAATATGGTTACGGAAATGACTAATATGATTGATGCTATTCGTTCATATGAGGCTAATGCAACTGCTTTTGAAGCAAGTAAATCTATGGCAGTTAAGGGACTTGAAATTGGAAGTAACTAGTAAAGGGGAGGTAATGACATGACAGATAATATTTTGGGAGTATCAGCGCTTGGTTCTACAGGTTCTGTTTCTAATTATTCTAAATTGCTTGAAAATTCAAGCGATGGCAGTAATGCAGATTTTGCGACAATTCTTAAAAATGCAATTGCCGGTTCTATAGATAATACACAATCACTCATTGACCAGTCTGAACAGGCTGAGATTGATTTTGCATTGGGAAATGCGGATAATACTAATGAGTTGGGAATAGCACAGGAAAAGGCTGCCCTGGCAGTTTCTTATACGGTTGCACTTCGTGACCGGTTTTTAGATGCGTATAAAGAAATTATGCAGATACAGATTTAAGTTTTATTGTATGAATTGTAATTTGAAATTGGGGAAGATAAATATCTAGGAGATTACTCATGATTGAAAAACTAAAAAAACTGGGAAATAGAATATTAGAATGGTGGAAAAAATTTGATACGAAGAAGAAAATTGCACTTATAAGCGCAGTAGCTGTAGTTGTTTTGACACTTGTTATACTTGGAATGGTGCTTACAAGAACTACCATGGTCGATTTGATTACATGTGAAAGCACAGCAGAAGCTTCGGAAATCAAAAACATACTTGATTCTGCCGGCATAGAAAATAAAGTTTCTGATGACGGACTTAGAATCCAGGTTGATAAAGATGATATATCGACAGCAAATCTGGAATTGGGTTCTAATGGTTATCCGACAGCAGATTATGATATGGACTCTGTATTTTCAGGGGGGTTCAGTTCAACTGAAAATGATAAAGAAAAGAAATATAATGCTTATCTGGAAGATAAGATAGCTTCTGATTTATCTTCAATGGAAATAATTGATGAGGCTAAAGTTACCATATCAGCGGCTGAGAATAATGGAACTATTTATTCGATGGACGAAGAGGCATTTGTGAGTGTTTCTTTGAAGACAAATGATGATATAGATGAAGATGCTGCTAATGGACTGGCTAAATTTATAGCTACAGCAGTTGGCAATAAGGATACATCCAATATTACTATTATGGATTATTCGGGTAATCTCCTGTTTTCAGGGGAACAGGCTGATGAGACAGGGATTTCAGCAAGCACGATGATGAGTCAGCTGAAGAAGTCTACTGACCAGATGAAGAGTGCCGTTAAAGAGATTTTCCTTTCACAGGGGTATGATGCTGTAACGGTTGCCCCTCAGCTTAAGATGAATACTTCTAAGACAAGCCGTACTGATGTTGAATATTCAGCACCGGAAGGCAGAGAAGAAGGTATGCTTGATTCTGAAGAATGGTACAAATCCGAAAGCACAAATGGTACAAGCGGTACACCGGGTACTGATTCTAATGATGACACTACATATATGATTGAAAATGGAAGTGACAGTTCCTCAGAAGTTGATGAAGGAAGTAAGAACTATCTTCCTAACCGTTCTGAAACTATAACAGAACAGGGCGCTGGAACTATCATTCCGGAAGAGTCTTCTATCTCGGTAGTTTTAACTAACTACATATATTATGATGAAGATGAGTTAAAAGCACAGGGTGCTCTTGACGATATGACATTTGATGAGTTTGTTGCACAGAACAGAGGGCGTCAGCAGGTTCAGGCTGATGCTGCATTGTATGATTCTGTTTCTAAAGCTACAGGAATTGCGACTGATAATATTTCAATTCTCTGTTATGAAGAACCGTTTTTCCAGGCTTCGTCAAATAATGGAATACCGTGGACAATGATACTTACAATTATTGTTCTTGTGCTTATTATTGCACTCCTTGCATTTGTTGTATTCAGAAGCACAAGACCGGTTGTTGTTGAAGAAATTGAACCTGAAACATCTGTAGAAGACTTGATTGCATCTACAAATGTACCGTTGGAAGATATAGAATATGAAGAAGGGTCAGAAGCACTCAAGGCGATTAATAAATTTGTTGACGAAAATCCGGAAGCTGTTGCCAGCCTGCTTAGAAACTGGCTCAGTGATGAATGGGGGGAATAGACCATGGCTACAGAAGAATATAGTGGAGTTCAAAAAGCAGCAATACTTTTGATTGCATTAGGACCGGAAAAGTCAGCGGCTATTTTCAAACAGCTCAAAGAAGAAGAAATAGAAGAATTGACATTGGCTATTGCAAATACAAGAAGTGTATCAGCAACTGTAAAAGAAAATATATTGAATGAATTTTATCAGATTTGTCTTGCGCAGCAGTATATTGCTGAAGGTGGTATTAACTACGCTAAAGAATTACTGGAGAAATCTTTTGGCTCAGAAAAGGCAATGGATGTAATAGGAAAACTTACAGCTTCATTGCAGGTTCGTCCTTTCGAGTTTATAAGAAAAACAGATGCTTCACAGCTTCTTAACTTTATTCAGGACGAGCATCCGCAGACAATTGCTTTAATATTGTCATATCTCTCCCCGAAACAGGCGGCAGCTATTGTCAGTGCTATTCCACCTAATAAACAGGCAGATGTTGCCAAGAGAATTGCACAGATGGACAGAACATCTCCGGATGTTGTTCAGGAAGTGGAGAAGATATTGGAAAGAAAACTCGCATCGCTTGTTAATCAGGATTACACAATTATCGGTGGTGTTGATGCCATTGTTGAAATTCTTAATACTGTTGACAGAGGAACTGAAAAACATATTATGGAAATTATGGAAATTGACGAACCTGAACTTGCAGAAGAAATTCGTAAGAAAATGTTCGTATTTGAAGACATTCTTGTTCTTGACGATCGTGCGATTCAGAGAGTGTTGCGTGATGTTGATAATAATGACCTTGCAATCGCTCTTAAGGGCTCGAATGAAGAAGTTCAGAATGTAATCTTTAATAACCAGTCTAAACGACTTGCAACAATGATTAAAGAAGATATGGAATTTATGGGTCCTGTCCGTATGAAAGATGTAGAAGAAGCTCAGCAGAAGATTGTAAATATTATAAGAAAACTCGAAGAATCAGGCGAGATTGTTATCTCACGAGGTGGAGGTGACGAGATAATTGGCTAATAATCTGGTTAAATATACCTGTGTAGTCTGTGACGAGCAGGATAAGAGAGTTATCAATTCAAATGAACTGATTGCAGAGAAAATTAAAGATTATATGAAGGAACAGCAGGAAAATGATGAAAATTATGCAGATGAATTTTCAGAACTGCTTGACTCAGAAAAAGTTGAAAAGCTTCTTGAAGATAAAGAAGAAGTTATGGAAAGCGTAAATCGCGAAGAAGTGCTTGAGGAAGCACGAAAAGAAGCTGATGATATACTTGAACAGGCGAGAATAGAAGCAGATGCCTGCAAGAGACAGGCTTATGACGAAGCTTCAAAAGATGGATACAGTAAAGGTTATGCAAAAGGTGTTGAAGAGGCAGAGGCATTAAAGGCGTCTCTTGAGCAGGAAAAAGTAAAATTGCAGCAGGATTATCAGAAAGAATTTGAAAATATGGAACCACAGCTGGTTGATGCAATTCTTGAAGTTGTAGGAACTGTTTTTCAGGTTCAATTTGCAGAAAAGAAAGATTTTGTTATGCATCTTTTGCAGGCTACATTAAATAAGATTGAAGGCAGCAAAGATTATCTTGTCAGGGTTTCAAAAGATGATTTTGCAGTTGTTTCTGAGAAAAAGTCAGAGATACAATCACAGCTGCCAAGAAATGCAGTTTTGGAAATTGTTGAAGATATGACACTTACAAAGAATCAGTGCCTTATAGAGACTGATGGTGGAGTATTTGATTGCAGTCTTGATACACAGATGGACAGCCTTGTGCGTGATTTGCGTACATTGTCCGGATTATAAGGGAAAGTTGGAGATTGGATTTGCCTAAGTTGAATTTAAATAAATATTACAATTTAAAAGACCGCACTTTTTTCCGTAAGCTTGGGCGTGTTGTAAAAGTAGTCGGACTTACTATTGAGTCAGTCGGACCTGATGCAAAGCTCAACGATTTATGTCAGATATTAGTTGAAGGTGAAGACCAGCCTGTTTTGGCAGAAGTAGTCGGATTCAGGGAAAAAAGAGTGCTTCTGATGCCTTATGAAAATGTAGAAGGCGTCGGTGTAGGGTGTGTCGTTGAAAACTTAGGACATCCGCTTACTGTTAAAGTTGGAGATGCCCTTTTAGGACAGACTTTGGACGGTATAGGAAGACCGGTAGATGCAGAATCTTTAGATGTAAGGCAGCAGTACCCGGTAGAAGCTCCGCCGCCTGACCCGTTGAAAAGAGAAATTATAGGTGAAATACTTCCGCTTGGTGTAAAGGCGGTAGATGGACTTATAACAGTTGGAAAAGGCCAGAGAATAGGAATATTTGCCGGAAGTGGTGTTGGTAAAAGTACGCTTCTTGGTATGTTTGCAAGAAACACAAAGGCTGATATAAATGTAATAGCTCTTATTGGAGAGCGAGGAAGAGAAGTCAGGGAATTTATAGAAAGAGATTTGGGCGAAGAAGGTATGCGACGCTCTGTTGTCATTGTTGCAACATCAGATAAACCGGCACTTATAAGAAATAAGGCGGCTAAGACAGCTACTGCGATTGCTGAATATTTCAGGGACCAGGGCAAAGATGTTCTTCTTATGATGGATTCACTGACAAGATTTTCTATGGCACAGAGAGAAATAGGACTTGCATCGGGGGAACCACCGGTTACAAGAGGATATCCGCCAAGTGTATATTCAGAAATGCCTAAATTGCTTGAAAGAGCCGGAAATTCAGATGTCGGCTCAATAACAGGTTTATATACAGTCCTTGTTGATGGTGACGATTTTAACGAACCTATAACAGATACAGCGAGAAGTATTCTTGATGGTCATATAATGCTTTCAAGAAAGCTTGCTCACAGAAATCATTATCCGGCTATCGATGTATTACAGAGTATTTCTCGTGTAATGTCCCAGATAGCAACTAAAGAACATAAAATGTTTGCAGGAAAACTTAAAACAACGCTTGCAACATATAATGAAGCGGAAGATTTGATAAATATTGGGGCTTACAAAGCAGGTTCTAATCCGAATATAGATTATGCAATATCCAAAATAGATGAAATTAACAAATTTCTTATGCAGAATGTTGATGAGAAGTTTGAATTTGATACTATACTTAAGGAACTTCAGAATATTTTTGCAGAGTAGACGATTTATTTGAGAAATAAGGCGGTATAATGGCAAAGTTTGTTTTTGAATTACAGAGTATTTTAGAAATAAAAGAGAAGCTTGAAACGCAGGAAAAAATGTTATATGCATCAGCGCAGGCAAGACTTTTTGAAGAAATTGATAAACTTGATAATTTTAAAAACAAAAAGATTTCATATGAATCCCAGATGAGAGAAAATATGTTATCCGGTCTTGATGTAAGGACTTTGTGCGAATGCAACAATGGAATTGAAATAATGAAAGATGCTATAAAAACACAGCAGATTGAGGTGTCAAAGGCTCAGAAGAATGTTGATATTGCGCAGAGAAGGCTTAATGATGCTGTTAAAGAGCGAAAAACATATGAAAAACTCAGGGAAAATGCATTTGAAGACTTTATGCAGGAAATGAATGCACAGGAAAGTAAAGAGATAGATGAACTGGTCAGTTACAGTTATCAGTCAGGTTCAGAAGAGTAAGTTTGTGCAGGAGGACAGATTATGGCTAAGAAAAAGAAAAAAAACATACAAGGAATTGAAGGCGAAGAAGAAAAAGGTGGAAATAAAGTAGTAGTAGCCTTTGTGGCTATTCTTATAGTTTTGATATGGCTTGCTATTTTTGCCCTTTGTGTTCGATGGGATGTTGGAGGATTTGGTTCGTCAGTTCTGGCTCCGGTACTTAAAGATGTTCCGGTTCTGAATAAGATTCTTCCGGATACGGAAAAAGACAGTCTTATTGTAGATGATGAATATCCGTATGCGACTTTGAAAGAGGCAGTTGCGAGAATTAAAGAACTCGAAGCACAGCTTGAGGCAGCACAAAGCACAAATACAGATGATGACAGCAAGATTGCTGAGCTTCAGGCAGAAGTTGACAGGTTAAAACAATACGAAGATAACCAGGCAGAATTTGAAAATCTTAAAGCAGATTTTTATGAACAGGTAGTATATGCAGATAAAGCTCCTGATGTGTCTGAATATAAAAAATATTATGAATCTATTGAACCTGATAAAGCTGCAGATTTATATAAACAGGTAGTAAGCAGTGAACAGGCAAGTGAACAGGCTCAGGAATATGCAAAAGCTTACAGTGCGATGAAGCCGGCACAGGCAGCTAAGATATTTGAAGCAATGACAGATAATCTTGATTTGGCAGCGGAAATACTTGGAGCTATGGACAGTACTTCCAGAGGTAATATATTAGGAGCAATGAATGCAGATGTGGCAGCACAGATAACAAAAATAATGCAGCCATAAATATAACATGGCATACCCAGATGTTGGGGTCTGGAAATAAAATGAAATAAAATAGAATTCTGATACCTACGGATTGTTCCGTGCTATGCACTCTCACAATCCTACCCGATATTCGCATATCGTGGGATTATAATCCCACTTTTATGCGAATATCGGGGCGGGTCTAAAGGTCTTTTAACCACTTGTGAGCAAGCTCATGTGGTATCAGACTTTTAGACCCTGGTATCATTATACAGTGTTTCTAACTGCGTATGCAGATAGAATAAATAATAATAAGAGAAAGGAGGATATGGACATGAGAATAGAAGAATCTATAAATGCAGCGGCAGGTATTTTGGATACTATGACAGATACAAAAGTGCAAAAGACACAGAAAGCATTTGCTGATTTTATGGATAATGCAGCAAAAAGCAATGTCACAGGTGTTGCTGATGTAAATTCAAAGAACAGTGTTGATATATCATCGTCTGCTCAGAATGATTCAAAGAATGCTGCAGATTTATCAGATGATAAAAAGAACAGTGATATATCACAGACACAAGACAGCAAGACTGACAGTTCAAAGAATACTGATGCAGTAAACAGCAAAGATAACTCAACTGTAAAAAATGGTAATGTGAATGAAAATGCAATAGATGAATCAGAAGAAGTAGTTGCACAGATAGAAAGTGCTATTATTTCAATGCTTGCACAGCAGTTGGGCGTTACGGTTGAAGAAGTTAGCGTACAGCTTCAGAACATGGGAATGAGCGCAATTGATTTGCTTGATGACTCAAATTTACTTGAATTTACAATGCAGATTAATGGTGTTGAAGATGTGGCAGTTGTTTTAACAGATGAGAATCTTATGACTCAGTTCAAAGAGCTTAGCGATGATATTGATTTAACTGTCAGAAATGTTCTGGCTGAAAATAATATTTCGCAGGAAGAGCTTCCGGTTATAATTGAAAATGTGAAAACTGGTACGGTTTCAGAAGAAGAAATAGAAATAAATGTTCAGAAAACAGATTCAGATACCACACAGAAAGTCACAGATGTTGAAAATACAGAAGAAGTTGAAGTTGTTGTTGATAATACAAAATCTGCCCGACAGGATAGTGATTCTTTTACACAGCAGCATAATAACAACGAGCATCAGGATGTTTCGGCAACATTTAATCAACAGAATCAGATTGTTGGAAATATAGTAGACGCGGCAGAAAGTGCAGTTTCATATGTGTCAGCGGATATGGAAGATATTGTAAATCAGATTGTTGAACAGATAAAAGTTCAGGTTAATGCAGATACAAGCAGTATGGAAATGCAGCTTAATCCTGAGAGTTATGGAAAACTGCAGTTACAGGTACTGTTAAAAGATGGAATCGTTACTGCCCGGATGAATGTTGAAAATGAAGCTGTTCGTCAGGCTTTGGAATCTCAGGTTGTCCAGCTTAGGGAGTCAATGAATAATCAGGGACTCAAAGTTGACGCAATAGAGGTTACGGTTGCAAGTCATGAGTTTGACAGAAATTTACAGCAGGAAAGCAATGCTAATCAGCAGGCTTTTGAAGAAGAACAGAGGAAATCTTCGGTGAGAAGAATGAACCTCAATCTTAATGCAGATGACTGGTCAGAAGAAGATATTCAGGATATGTCAGATGCAGAAGCATTAGAAAGAAAAATAATGCTTGAAAGTGGAAACAGAATGAGTATTCAGGCATAGAAAGGGAGGTTTTTGTATGTCAGTTTCAGCAGTGGTTAAAGATGGTAAAATTGTTGATACAAGTGCAAACAGTGTATCAGATTCAACACAAAAAACATCAGACTCTACAGGCTCACTTGATAAAGAAGCATTTCTTCAGCTTTTAGTAGCTCAGATGCAGTATCAGGATCCTCTTGAGCCAATGGATAATACAGAGTATGTATCGCAGCTTGCTACTTTCTCGGAATTAGAGGCCATGAATAACCTTAACGATTCAATGAGCTTCCAGAGAGCTTCACAGCTTGTTGGTTCGAATGTACTTGTCCGTACTACATCAAAGACGACAGGTGAAACATATCTGACTCAGGGAACTGTTGATTATGTAGTTTATGAAAATGGAAAGGCTTATCTTGCAATAAATGAATCATTATATTCAATTGATGATTTGGACACAGTTATTTCTGATGAATACCTGGATAAACATAAAAAGGATAATTCAACAACAGAAAAAACCAATCTTACAGAATTGTTGGCTAAGATAGCAAAATTGCCATCAGAAGATGATGTTACATTAGATGATGAAGAAGCAATTAAAGAAGCAAGAGAAGCATATGATGCTTTGAGTGAGACAGATAAGGCGCAATTTGATAATGATGCACTGTATTATCTTATAAAAGATGAGGCAGTTCTTGCAAAACTTAAAGCTGAAAAATCAGAATAAATCAGGAGACAGGGAAGTTATAAGAGAGGAAGATGGGTATGCAGATAGACAATTCACGCTTCTCATCAATACAACAGGTTACAGGGAAGTACCTTTCTAAAACATCGGATAATCGTCAGGTTGAAAATAATAATGATGAATCTTTTTTACATGTATTGCAAAAACAGGTTAATGAAGCAGATGGTTTGAAGTTTTCAAAACATGCAAATGCAAGAATTAACAGCAGACAGATAAATATATCCGAAGAGCAGATGAAGCGTTTGCAGGACGGCGCAAATAAAGCCGGACAAAAGGGAATAAAAGAATCTCTTGTACTTGTGGATTCATTGGCTTTTATTGTTAACACAAAGCAGAATACAGTAATAACAGCGATGAATCAGCAGGAAGCAAATGAAAATATTTATACTAATATTGATGGAGCAGTAATAATTTAGCCGGACCGCATTAGGGGGCTTATGTTTCTGAATGACAGATGAAACAACTGCTTACAGTTAAAAATAATAGGAGGAAACAGCACTATGATGAGATCATTGTTTTCTGGTGTGTCAGGTTTGAAAACACATCAGACAAAGATGGATGTAATAGGTAATAACATTGCGAATGTAAACACTGTTGGTTTTAAATCACAGAGCGTAACATTTCAGGAACTTTTGTATGAAACAACACAGTCAGCATCAGGACCAAATGCCGATACCGGACGTGGTGGTACTAATGCAAAACAGATTGGTCTTGGTGTTACACAGGGTGCTATCTCAACATCAATAACAACACAGGGTGCAAGCCAGTCAACAGGATATCCTTTTGATATTCGTATATCAGGTGAAAATTTCTTTATAGTAAGTGATGGTTCAAGCAATTTCTTTACAAGAGCCGGTGCATTTACAGTAGATAGTGCAGGTAATCTTGTAATGACAACAAACGGCTATAAAGTAATGGGCTGGCAGCCGGATGCGAATGATCCTACAATAATTAAACAGGATACAGTATCAGGTCTTAAGATTACAACTGCAGAGAATATGACTGTTCCACCATCAGCAACAACATATGCTATGGCAAGTGGTATCATAGATAAGAACAATAAGAGCTTAAATTCGGCAGATGGTGCTACATATAATCTTAATTTCTACGATAATCTTGGTTACGCCTATACTGCTAAATTTAAAATTGAAATCGTAGATTCAGACCTTGGACAGTATGCTATATCAATCCAGGATATTTTAGATTCTAATGGTGATTCAATTGTTCCTGGAGGTTCTGATATAACTGATTTAGTAGAATTTGGCACAAATGGTGTTTCACAGTTACTTTATGACCCGGATAAAGGTACATTTGTAAATATTAACGGAACACATGATGAAGTAGATGCAACAGGTGCAACAGTAACGGTTAATAATCTTACAGCAAAGCTTCAGTTTAACAAGACATTTAAATATCCGGAAGATGGGTCAACATTAGGTAACTTCTCAGATGTTGAGATTGATTTCTCAACTACAAATACATTTGATAATCATGGAACAAGTACCTTTGGTATGGACGCTGGCGACGGTAAACAGATGGGTAACATGACCGGTGTAAGTATTACAACAAGTGGTATGATTTATGGTAAATATGATAATGGTGACAAAAAGCTTTTAGGACAGATTGCAACAGCATCATTTGCAAATGCAGCAGGTCTTGCGAAAGTAGGAGAAAACCTTTTTGAAGAAACTCTTAACTCAGGTGTTTTTGATGGAATCGGTGTTGATGTTACAGCAGATGGTGGCAGCATGTCAACAGGTGTTCTTGAAATGTCAAATGTAGACCTTTCAACAGAGTTTACTGAAATGATTACAACTCAGAGAGGTTTCCAGGCAAATTCAAGAATAATTACAACATCAGATTCAATGTTAGAGGAGCTTGTAAATCTTAAGAGATAAGTTTTTAAGTTGACAATTAAGATGATTATTACACTCCGTATATTTATCAGATATGCGGAGTGTAAAACAAAAATATTGGGAGTGTATAGATGATAGAACTCACAAAATTAAATGAAAATAAATTTATTTTAAATGCGGATTTGATTGAAACTATTGAAGAAACACCCGATACAGTGATAACATTAGTGTCAGGGAAAAAAATAATTGTAAAAGAAAGTAGACAAGAAGTAAAAAATTTAGTAATATCATATAGGAAGACTATTTTTTCAGGATGTTCGAAGAATAATGAGATAGGGTAGGTGGAAGTTGTGGATTTAGCATCAATTATAGGTTTAGTAGTCGGTATTATACTTATCGTATTCGGTATTGTATATGGAGATAACGGGGTTGATTTTTCGGTAATTAACAATTTCATTAATGTACCGTCAATTATTATTACATTTGGAGGTACATTCACTTCAGTGTTAACAAGCTATACACTGAAAGATTACATAAATAGTCTTAAGGGATATGGCAAAATATTTAGTGCGCCAAAGCTTGATGTTACAGGAATGATAACGAATATAATCGGGTTGTCAAATGTTGCTCGAAAAGAAGGTCTTCTTGCATTGGAAGAGGCAGCCAATGAAATAGATGATGAATTCCTTAAAAAAGGAATTTTACTTATAGTCGATGGTACGGATCCTGAACTGGTTCGTGCAATTTTGGAAACAGAAATGCTTAGCGTTGAAGGTCGTCATAAGAAAGTAATAGGATTTTGGGAGGATATTGCTGCCATGGGTCCTGCATGGGGTATGATTGGTACCCTTATTGGTCTGGTAAACATGTTAAAGAGTCTGGACGATGCTTCTACTATCGGACCATCAATGGCGGTTGCGTTGCTTACAACTTTATATGGTTCCATGATTGCTAACTGGATAGCAACTCCTGGAGCAAGTAAGCTTAAACATAATAATGATGATGAAATGCAGCTTAAAGAAGTTATGATAGAGGGTCTGCTTTCCATACAGGCAGGTGAAAATCCTCGTGTAATTGAAGAGAAGCTCAAATCATTCTTGTCACCTCAGTTAAGACAGGAGCTTAGCGGAGAGGAATCTGGAGGTGAAGAAGCAGATGGCTAAAAGAAAACAGGAAGATCCACCGAAAGGTGCAGCTCCATGGATGAATACCTTTTCGGATTTGATGAATCTTTTACTGTGCTTTTTCGTTTTGCTCTTCTCGATGTCAACTGTTGATGCCGAGCAATTTGAACAGGTGGCAGCCTCGTTGTCAAACAGTTTTAGTATACTGCCTGCAGGTGGTGCAGCTATTGGAGATGGAACATTGGTTGCCAATGGAATAAGCCAGCTTAATAATCTTGCGGAATATGTCAAAAATATGGGTGTTTCAATGGATGAGGCAGAGGAACAGGATGTGGAAGAACAGATAGAAGAAATTAAATTAGAACAGTCTGAAAAAATGGCTGAAAGTATTCAGGAATATCTTGAACAGCAGAATATAGAAGAATATGTGGATTTGGACTTCAATTCTCAGTATGTGCTTCTTACCTTGAATGGTGCGGTATTGTTTGAATCAGGTTCTTCGGATTTAAAAAATGATGCGGTTCCTCTTATAGATTCTATTGGAAATATGCTTACAGGATATACAGAGAATATTATAGAAGTTGAAGGTCACACAGATAATGTTCCTATTCATACAGCAAAATATGCTAATAATAATGTGCTCTCATCTTTCCGTGCGTTATCAGTTGCAGAATATTTAATTAATAATAAAGGAATTAATCCTGCAAAATTAAAATATTCAGGAAGAGGAGAATATGTTCCGGTTGCTGATAATTCGACGCCAGAGGGAAGAGCCCTTAATCGTCGTGTTGAAATAAAAATATATAATGAATTAAGTTCAAAATAATATAAAGGGAGTGGAAGAAATTGAAAAAGCATTTATTAAGTATCATCACTACAGCTCTTGTTGTTGTTAATCTTATAATGTCAATAGTGATTGTATTTACTGTTTTACCGACAACAAGTAAGATTAATAATCTTGTAACCCAGATTTGTGCCGCCTTAGCACTTGACTTAGATTCAGGCGGTGATGGTGCAGAATCTCTTAAAATTGAAGATATGGAGACATATGCAGTAGGTGATGGTGAAGAAATGACAATTAACCTTAAGTCAGGCGAAGACGGAAAAGACCATTATGCATTGATTAAGTGTTCGATTGTAGTTAATAAGAAACATGAAGATTATGATAAGTATGTTGGTTCAATCACTGAGAAATCAAGTTTGATTAAAGATGCAATCAATTCAGAAGTATCAAACTTTACAATAGAAGAAATGAAGAGTAATCCTGAAGATGTTCAGCAGGCTATTTTAGAGAGACTGCAGAAGCTGTTTAATTCAAGATTTATTGTAAAAGTAACATTTGATAACATAGTATATCAATAATCAAATTTAGATAAATCACCTGGGAGGTGAAATGGATGGGAGATATTTTATCCCAAGATGAGATTGATCAACTGCTTAACGCATTAAATTCAGGAGAGTTAGATGCAGATGAAATTAAAGAGAATACTGAGAAGCAGGTTAAAAACTATGATTTTGCCAGACCTTCCAAGTTTTCAAAAGATCATCTTAGAACTCTGGAAATAATATTTGAACACTTTGGACGAATGCTTGCAACAGAGCTTACGGTTCAATTGAGAAAGACAGTTCAGGTAGAAGTAGTTAATTCAGAAGCAGTTACATATTCAGAATTTTCAAATGCGCTATCGAATCCGGTAGTACTTGGAATTATAGATGCACCACCGTTAAAGGGGAATCTGATGATAGAAATGGCATCAAATATTGCATATGCAATGGTTGACAGGATGCTTGGCGGAAGTGGTGCAACTCTTGCACGAATGCGAGATTTCTCCGAGATTGAAATAACAATTATTGAAAAAATGATAGCAGTGATAGTTGGTTTGCTTGTAGAACCATGGAGTGCAGTTGTTGACATAGAGCCGCGGTTATCAAGGGTGGAGACGAACTCTCAGTTCGCACAGATAATTTCCCCGACAGAGATGACGGCGATTGTAACGATGAATATTTTGATTGGTGATGTAAAAGGTCTTATGAATGTCTGCGTCCCATATCTTGCTGTTGAAGATTATGTAGACAGATTAAATACTAAATATTGGTATTCAACAATGCGTGAGAATGATGAAAATTCATATCATGATGCTATTGAGACTTTGATTTCCAAATCAAAAATACCTATTAAGGCTGTACTCGGTAAGAGTCAGATTTCAGTAATGGATTTTGGAACCTTGCAGGTTGGTGATATAATAAAACTTGATACAAAGGTTAATGAAGAACTTAGTGTATATGTGGGGAATATTAAGAAGTTTACTGCTCTCCCAGGCGCTTCAGGCGATAAATATGCAGTAAGGGTAACATCAATATATAGAGAGGAGCAGTGAAATAATGGACGGAATGTTATCGCAGGATGAGATTAATGCATTGTTAAATGGTATGTCAGATGATACACCGGCAGGCAGTGCGGAATCATCATCTGCTGAGAATACGGCAGACTCAACATCTGCAGGACCGGAATTATTAAGTGATGTGGAAAAAGACGCTGTTGGTGAAATATCGAATATTAGTATGGGAACAGCAGCTACAACATTATATTCCCTTGTAAATAGAAAGGTAGTAATTTCTACACCTGTTGTTCAGGTTGGTAAATGGGAAGAACTTATAGGAACATACGACAGACCGTGTGTTTTTATTCAGATTTCATATACAGTAGGCTTAGATGGAAAGAATATTTTAATTCTTAAAGAAGATGATGTAAAAATTATCACTGATCTTATGATGGGCGGTGATGGAACAAATATAGATGGAGAACTTGGAGAACTTCATTTAAGTGCTATCAGCGAGGCAATGAATCAGATGATGGGTTCTTCTGCAACATCTCTTTCGTCTATGCTTGATAAAAAGATTGATATCAGTACACCTAATGCAAGTCTTGTTACACTTGATGATACATTTGATAAAGGCGAGTTTGAAGAGTTTTTAGAGTCTGATTTTGTCAAGATAACATTTAAGATGGAAATTGGTGATTTGGTAGACAGCGAAATAATGCAGTTATATCCGATTAATTTTGCAAAAGAATTATACAATAGTTTTACAAATGGAATGATTACACCGGTTGCAGAACCATCTGCTCCGGAACCAGAGGTACAGGCACAGCCTGCAATGAGCAGTCCGGTGCAGCCTGAACCACAGATGGCACCTGAACCGCAAATGCAGATGCAGCAGCCACAAATGCAACCACAAATGGGAATGCCGCAGATGCAGCCACAGATGGGAATGCCACAGATGGGAATGCCACAGATGCAGCCACAAATGGGAATGCCACAGATGATGGGTAGTCAGCCAATGCAGAATGTAAATGTTCAGCCTGCACAGTTCCAGGCATTTAACAATAATGTTAATTATGGTGGAAGCCATGAAAATATAGATTTAATTATGGATGTTCCGTTGGAGGTTACGGTTGAGTTAGGAAGAACCCGTAAGTCAATTCAGGAAATTCTGGATTTTGCTCCGGGAACAATCATAGAATTAAATAAGATAGCCGGTGAGCCAATAGATGTATTGGTAAACGGCAAACTTGTAGCAAAAGGTGAAGTTGTTGTTATCGAAGAAAGCTTTGGTATAAGGGTAACCGAAATTATTAGATAAAATTAAATTATAGGAGTGAAAAAATTATGGCAAAAAATATTTTGATATGTGATGACGCAGCATTTATGAGAATGATGATTAAGGACATTTTAACTAAGAATGGTTATAATGTTGTAGGTGAAGCAGAGAATGGAATTAAGGCAGTTGAGAAATATAATGAGACAAAGCCTGATTTAGTTCTTATGGATATCACAATGCCTGAGATGGATGGTATTCAGGCTCTTAAGAAGATTAAAGAAGCAGATGCAGGCGCTTTAGTTATTATGTGCTCTGCAATGGGACAGCAGGCTATGGTTATTGAATCAATCCAGTCTGGTGCAAAAGACTTTATTGTTAAACCTTTCCAGGCAGACCGTGTATTAGAGGCTCTTAAGAAAGTTGTTGGTTAATTGAAATAATGTTAATAGCAGAGTTTGGAAACCGGGCAGATAATATGATACAATTATTAAGTTCAATTATTGTTTTTGCAGTGATTTTGTTTGTTGCATATATTGTGACAAAATGGATTGGAAATTACCAGCATGTTAAAATGAAAAATAATAATATAGAAGTTGTTGAAACTGTCCGTATAATGAATGGAAAATGTATTCAGATAGTGCGCGTTGCAGAAGAGTATTTTGTGATTGCAGTATGCAAAGATACAGTAACATTTTTAACTAAATTAGATGAGAACAGTGTTGAGCAGGTCAAAAATACAGTAACTGTTTCTGACGAAAGTTTTCAAAATGTTTTAGACAAACTCAATTTCAAAAAGAAGTAGGTCATTGCAAATGATACAAAAAAAAGCAAAAAAAATAAAAAGAATATCTAAAATTTTGCTTGTGTTATGTTGTGTGATATTATTAACCGGTTCAACATTTGTTTCAGTATCAGCGACAACAAATACTACTGCAGCTACAACTTCCGGAGCAGCTTCGGGTCTTACAGACGGAACAGGATTTTCTTTAGATTTTAATGGAGATTCAGCTAATCTGTCCGGAACATTAAAGATATTGTTAATATTGACAGTGATTTCATTAGCACCGTCAATATTGATAATGTTTACTTCTTTTACCAGAATAATAATAGTGCTGCATTTTGTGAGAACTGCGTTATCGACAAACTCGAGTCCTCCTAATCAGGTATTGGTGGGTTTGTCTTTGTTTTTAACACTGTTTATAATGTCACCCACATTTACAACAATTTATACAGATGCAGTTAAACCTTTTGATGCTGGAGAAATTACTCAGGAAGAAGCATTGGAAAAAGGCATGGCTCCTGTAAGAGAGTTTATGTATGGTCAGACTCAGACTAAAGATTTAAGACTCTTTATGGATATTGCGGGTATTGAATCAGTTGAGACAGCTGATGATATACCAATGACCGTTCTTGCTCCGAGCTTTATGCTGAGTGAGTTAAGAACTGCATTTATAATTGGATTTTTAGTATATATTCCATTTATCATAATAGATATGGTTGTAGCATCGACGCTTATGTCTATGGGTATGATGATGCTGCCGCCGACGACAATATCAATGCCATTTAAGATTTTATTATTTATACTTGTTGATGGATGGAATCTTGTAATAGGAAATTTAGTCAAGACATTTTATTAGTGTTGAAGGTGAGAATTCATGAGCGAACAGGTTGTATTGGACATTTTTAATGAAGTAATTTGGGTTATTATTAAATCATCGGCTCCGATGCTGCTTGTGTCATTGATAATCGGTCTTATTATTAGTATTTTTCAGACTGTAACATCAATACAGGAGCAGACATTAACATTTGTTCCAAAATTGATTGGGATATTTATAACAATGATGATTTGTGGTTCATGGATTTTGAACAATATAACTGAATTTATAAATCAACTGTGGACAAATTTTTCTGTATATATTAGGTAAACGATATGGTAGATTTACAGCTTTCACAATATGATGTTGAGCAGTTTTTACTTATTTTGGTAAGAATTGCTTCATTTCTTTATACAGCACCCATTTTCTCGATTTCGAGAGCAGTTCCGAATAAAGTTAAGATAGGATTTGCAGTGTTAATATCGTTTATGTTGTTTCCTATAGTTCCTGTTGATACAGTACAATATAGTTCTGCTATTCAGTATGCTGCTATAGTTTTGAAAGAGACTACGGTAGGTCTTGTTATAGGATATATGGCAAATATTTGCCTTAATATATTAAATTTTGCCGGACGAATAATTGATATGGAAATTGGTTTTGCCATGGTAACATTATTTGACCCGGCTACAAATGAACAGACAAGTATAACAGGTAATTTATACACTTATTTTGTAATGCTTATGCTTATTGTATCAGATATGTACCAATATGTAGTAAAAGCAATAGTGGATTCTTATGATGTTATACCAATCAATGGTGCAACTTTTCATGTTCAGTCATTATTTAAACTGATGGTACAGTATACTACGGATTGTTTTGTGCTTGGTTTCAGAATAGTGCTTCCATTTTTTACGGTTACACTTATTCTTAATGTTATATTAGGTATATTGGCAAAAATAGCACCGCAGATGAACATGTTTGTAATAGGAATGCAGTTAAAAGTATTTGCAGGATTTCTTGTAATGATGCTTACTGCCATGTTGTTAGGTTCTGTTTCAAATGCAATTTTTTCAGAAATGAAAACTCTTATTGTAGCTGCTGTTGCAGCAATGACATGACGAAGGTGATTACAAATGCTGGAATATAATTTACAGTATTTTGCAAAAGATGGTGAAGGTGGGGAAAAGACAGAAGAACCTACAGCCAAAAAATTAGAAGATGCCCGTAAAAAAGGTCAGGTAGCTAAGAGTAAAGAATTGCCCTCAGCAATTATGCTGTTAGGGCTGTTTCTGACATTAAAGGTATATATTGGTAAGCTTGGCGAGGGTTTTATGGGTGTATTTAAATTGTTTTTTAATAAAATACCTGATTATGCCGGACAGAATGTAAATCAGATTACAAATAATTCCTGTGCGGGCATGATGTCAAATGTTTTGATTCAGATATTGCTTTGGAGCAGTCCGTTTTTTTTGTTGAGTGTCGTTCTTGCAATAGTTACTAATGTTATGCAGGTAAAATGGAAAATTACAGGAGAACCGATCAAACCAAAGTTTAGTAAATTAAATCCGATAAGTGGTTTCAAAAAGATTTTTTCTACAAGGTCATTGTTTGAATTTATTAAGTCAATTGCTAAAGTAGGATTTTTAGCATATGTTGCATACTCTACCCTTAAAGATAAGGCGGGAGTAATAAAATTATTTTACGAAATTCCATTGAATAGTGCACTGAGTTTAATTGGTGATATAATAATAGATGTTGGAATAAAGATGAGTGTTTTGTATCTTATAGTCGGACTGGCCGATTTTGCTTATGAAAAATATAAGTTTAAAGATGAAATGAAGATGACAAAACAGGAAGTAAAGGATGAATATAAGAACTCCGAAGGTGACCCTCAGATTAAATGTAAGATTCGCCAGAGAATGAGGGAAGCTTCAAGAAGGAGAATGATGCAGGCTGTGCCGGAGGCCGATGTTGTAATTACTAACCCGACACACTTTGCTGTAGCAATCAAGTATGATGCTGATACACAGAAGGCACCTGTAGTTATTGCAAAGGGTGCTGATTATCTTGCACAACGAATCAAGGAAACTGCAAGGGAAAATAAAATTGAAATAGTCGAAAATAAGCCTTTGGCAAGAATGCTGTACAATAATGTTGATATAGACCAGGAAATTCCACCGGAACTGTATCAGGCAGTTGCAGAAGTGCTTGCGTTTGTATATAATTTAAAGAAAAAGAATTAAAACAGTCAGAATTAAAAGAAGGAGGTAGTGGATATGGCAATCAAAAAAACAGATGTTGGCGTAGGTATATATATATTAGCCGCAGTTGTATTCTTGATTATTCCATTGCCAAATAAAATATTAGATGTTATGCTTGCCTTTAACATAGGTATGGCACTTATTATTTTGTTTGATGCGTTGTTTGTAAAAGAAGTATTGGATATGGCAGCATTTCCTACAATTCTTTTGTTTACAACTATTTTTAGAATATCATTAAATGTTTCCTCAACTAAACTTATACTTGGAACAGGTGATCCTGGTAATGTTGTCGAAACATTTGGTTCATTTGTAGGCGGAAATGATTTGATTATCGGTGCGATAGTATTCCTTATACTTATTCTTGTACAGTTCATGGTAATCAACAAAGGTTCTGAACGAGTTGCCGAAGTAACAGCGCGTTTTACATTGGATGCCATGCCTGGTAAACAGATGGCTATTGATGCCGATTTGAATACAGGTGCCATTACTGATGAAGAAGCTAAGAAAAGACGTGAGAAGATTCAGCTTGAATCTAACTTCTTTGGTTCTATGGACGGTGCTGTAAAGTATGTTAAGGGAGATGCCCTTGCAGGTCTTATTATTACGGTTATTAATATTGTCGGTGGTATTACCATGGGTGTTTTACGCCAGGGCCTTGATATTGCTGATGCATTGCAGAAATATACAATACTTACAATAGGTGATGGTCTTGTAAGTCAGATTCCATCATTATGTATTTCGCTGGCTACAGGTATTTTGGTTACTAAGGCTTCTAAGGAAGCTGATTTTTCCGATATCCTTGTGCGCCAGCTATTTGGCATTCCAAAGGTTTTGTATGTTGTTGGTGCAACAATGATTATACTTTCACTCACACCACTTACAACATGGTTGTTTATTTTATATGGTATAATGTTTATCGTAGTTGGATATACAATTGATAAGAAAACTGCGATTGCAGGAATTGAGGAAGAAGTCGACACAGATGAAACACAGGCAGAGGAAATCAGAAGACCTGAAAATGTAGCTTCGCTTCTTCAGGTTGATCCGATTGAACTGGAGTTTGGGTATGGTATTATACCTTTGGCGGATGTCAATCAGGGTGGAGATTTACTTGATCGTGTTGTTATGATTAGAAGACAGATAGCACTTGAATTAGGTACAGTTGTTCCTATAATTCGTCTTCGTGATAACATACAGCTTAATCCTAATCAGTATATAATCAAGATAAAAGGTATACAGGTCAGTGAAGGTGAAATATTATTTGACCATTATATGGCTATGAATCCTGGATTTGTAGAAGAAGAGATAACAGGTATTCCGACATTTGAGCCGTCATTCCATTTGCCGGCTATATGGATTACTGAAGGACAGAGAGAGAGAGCAGAAAGTCTTGGTTATACGGTTGTAGATCCACCGTCAATTATAGCCACGCATTTAACAGAGATAATAAGAGATCATATTGCAGAACTTCTTACACGTCAGGATGTTCAGAGTCTTGTTGATAACATCAAGGAAAGCAATCCTGCACTTGTTGATGAACTTGTACCAAAACTTCTTGGTATAGGTGAAATACAGAAAGTTTTACAGAATTTATTATCAGAAGGCATTTCTATAAGAGATTTGCTTACAATATTTGAGACGCTTGCAGATCATGCGGCAGTTACAAGAGATACAGATGTTCTGACTGAATATGTGCGTCAGAGCTTAAAGAGAGCAATCTCTAATAAATATTTCTCACCAAATGAAATGACGAGTGTAGTAACGCTTGATCCAAAGATAGAGCAGGAAATAATGGCCTCCGTAAAACAGACAGAGCAGGGAGCATATCTGACTCTTGAACCGGAGAAGATTAAGAGTATAGTCGCTGCTGTCAGGACTGAAATTGAAAAGTTAGAAAATTTAGGCAAAAATGCGATAGTAATAACATCTCCTATTGTGAGAATGTATTTTAAGAAAATGACTGAAGACTATATTAAGAATCTTATAGTAGTTTCTTACAATGAAATAGATTCTAATATAGAATTACAATCAGTTGGGATGGTGACAGTATAATGATTATTAAGAAATTTCAGGCAGAGACTGAAGATGCAGCCATACTCCAGGCAAAAGAAGAGTTGGGTAATAATGCTGTTGTTGTTAATATAAAGACATTAAAACCCAGAGGAATAATGGGATTATTCAAGAAACCGACAGTTGAAGTTACGGCAGCACTTGAAGAGAAGGATAATGTTCAGGATAAGATAAAGCCTGCAGCAGTTCAGGACAATGCCGGAAAAGATATGATAAAGGCAATAGATGAGATCCGTCTTCGGGAAGAGCGTAAACAACAGCATGAAAGCACTCAGAAAGAAACTGTTACGAGAGTTAAGAAGGAAGAAAGAAATCCTTATATAAAACAGCTTGAAAACAGTAAAGAACAGGTTTCCAAAGATGACAAAGAATTAGAAAAAAAATTAGAGTCTCTTCAACAGTTATTAGAAGAAAATTTATCTAAAAAAGAAGAAGTCCAGGTTCCGGAAGTTGAGGAAGAAGAAACTGAAATTGAAATATATGCGAAGCTGATATATAATAAATTGCTTGAATATGAAGTTGATGAAAAATATGCCAATATGATAATTGATGAGATTGATAAAAATGTCAAATCAGAAGCAAGTCTGGATTATGTTATTTCAACAGTGTATCAGAAGATGATTTTAAAACTTGGTGAACCAAAGCCTATAAAGCTAACTCAGAAAAAGCCAAAAATTGTATTTTTCATAGGACCTACAGGTGTTGGAAAAACAACAACAATTGCAAAAATAGCTTCAAAATTCTCACTTGAAGATAAATGTAAAGTTGCAATGCTTACTGCGGATACATATAGAATTGCCGCAACAGACCAGTTGGAAACATATGCAAAAATATTAAATGTACCATTTAAAGTTGTGTATACACCTGAAGAAATTCAGACTGCTGTAAAAGATTTTGAAGATTATGATCTGATTCTTGTCGATACAGCAGGGCATTCACACCAGAATGAAAAACAGTTAAGTGATACAAAGAAACTGACAGACAGTATTGAAGATGGGGAACAGAAAGAGATTTTCCTTGTACTCAGTGCAACTACAAAATACAGGGATTTGCTGAGAATTGTTGACTCATACAAAGAGATACCAGGTTATAAGCTTATATTTACAAAACTTGATGAGACAACATATTATGGTAATATATTAAATGTAAGAATGTATACTGATGCCGATTTATCTTATCTGACCTGTGGGCAGAATGTTCCTGATGATATAGAAAAAATCGATTCGCAGAAGATAGTTAAGCAGTTGCTGGGAGGAAATTAATATATGGATCAGGCAGAACAGCTTAGAAATATAGTCAGAATGAACAATCAGACGCAGAGTTCTAAGAAAGTTGCAAGAGTAATTACAGTTACAAGTGGAAAAGGCGGAGTTGGAAAGTCAAATATGTCAGTTAATCTTGCATTGCAGCTTCGTAAACTCGGAAAAAGTGTGTTGATTTTTGATGCCGATTTTGGACTTGCCAATATCGAAGTATTATTTGGTGCAATCCCACAATTTAATTTAGGCGATGTAATTTACCGCGATAAAAACATAAAAGATGTGATAACAACAGGTCCGATGGATATAAAATTTATATCAGGAGGAACAGGAATTGACGGTCTTGGAAATCTTGGAAAAGAACAGATACAGAAATTAGTTACAAATCTTGCAGAATTAGACAGTCTTGCAGATATAATAATAATAGATACAGGTGCCGGAATATCAGACAGTGTGTTGGATTTTGTCATGTCAGGGTCAGAAGTTGTTCTTGTAACAACACCAGAGCCTACATCAATAACAGACTCATATTCACTGTTAAAGGCAATAAACAGAAATAAAGATTATGATAAATCAAATCTGAGAATAAGAGTTGCCGTAAATAAGGTATCTTCACAAAACGAAGGTAAGGCACTTTTCAGTAAATTAAATGTTGTTGTTCAGAGATTTTTAGACCTGTCTATAGAATATCTTGGAGCAATACCAATGGATGAAAGTATTTACAAAGCTGTAATGCAACAGAGTCCTGTTTCTTTAAAATTCCCAAATTCAAAAGCCACAAGAGCATATGAAGACATCGCCAGAATAATTATAAGTGGTGATGAAGGGGAAACAGAAACAAAACGGGGAATAGCACAGTTATTTTCAAGTTTTATAAGAAAAAAAAGATAGTCTAAGAAAAGGAGAGGGATTAAATGGCACAAGATATGTTTACTATTGGAGATAAAATAGAAATTGTAGAAAGCAGTGCAGTTCATAATGGAATAGTGGATGATAATAATGACCCTGTCCTTGTTAGTCAGATATATGATATAATTGACAGCGATCATTTACAATTGGAAATGCCATTCAGAGGCACGCAGATTGTTCTGTTAAATACAAGAGTAAGATATCAGATTTGCATATATACTTCGCATGGCCTGTTTAAAACTACAGTTCAGGTAACAGACAGATTTAAACAGGAAAATCACTACATAGCTGCAGTTGAAGTTAAGAGTGCATTTAAGCGTGTGCAAAGAAGAGAATATTTTCGTCTGGAAAAACTTTTAGAGATTAAATACCGTTATCTTACGGAAGAAGAGACTCAGAAGATGACTACACAGGAAATAATTGATAACGAAGATCCTCTTGTTGAGTATAAAGCTGCAATAGCGGTAGATTTAAGTGGTGGTGGAGCCCGGCTTGTTATGAATCAGAAATGCAAAAAAGATGATATGATAATGGTTAAATTTGCTATAGCCGGTGAAGGAGAAGAAATAAATTTTGTGGCGCGGGTAATAACATCAACGCAGATGAAAATGGATACATCACAATATGAAAATCGTGTTAAATTCATTAAAGTAAAAGAAAATCAGAGAGAAAAAATTATTCGCTATATTTTTGAAGAAGAAAGAAAAATGCGATTT
>CAJJNI010000008.1 GCA_905193085.1 uncultured Lachnospiraceae bacterium
AAGAGTATCTAAGTCTCTCTGATAGTGAATTACACTGTCATATACAGGAACTGTTCCAATCATTGCAGGACATTCACTTGTAAGCTTTTTTCTGAATGGCTGTGTATTTCCATGACTTGACAAATCCATGATTGCTTCTCCGCCCATTTTTACTGCCGAGAGAACCTTCTGCATTTCTATGTCATAATCTTTACAGTCTCTTGAAACCCCAAGATTTACATTTATTTTAGTTCTGAGCATAGAGCCGACCCCTTCAGGGTCAAGACATTTATGATTTTTATTTGCAGGAATAACAACTTTTCCGCTCGCAACTAACGGAAGAAGTTCTTCTGTTGTCATACGCTCCTTCTTTGCTACAATTTCAAGTTCTTTTGTAATGATTCCTTTTCTTGCTGCTTCCATCTGTGTAGAATAATTTCTTTCGCTCATTTTAATCTCCTTTAAAATTCATCTTTTATAGTTAATTTATTATCTTATCAGCTACATAAAATCCGGTATCGCATAACCATGATTAAGCGGTCCGCTGCCTTTCCCTAAATCCATCATATCAAAAAGAGCACCTGATATATAATCTTTGGCACGCTTTATTGCAGCCTCCAAATCGCTGCCTTTTGCAAGATTCGAGGCAATCGCCGAAGACAGTGTACAGCCTGTACCATGTGTGTTAGGATTGTCTACCCGTTTGCCAACATACCACTGATATTTTCCGTTGCTATAAAGCAAATCATTGGCATCATTCAGGTTATGACCACCTTTACACAGCACTGCACAATTATATGTTTCTGAGATTTCCTCAGCCGCTTTAATCATATCGTCCGCAGATGAAATTTTCATTCCGGTAAGCATCTGGGCTTCTGGAATATTCGGAGTGAGAATATCGGCCAATGGAAACAATTCTTTCTTTAAAACTTCTACTGCATCTAAATCTATAAGTCTTGAACCGCTTGTAGAAACCATAACCGGGTCTATTACTATATTTTTCGGATTATGCTGTTTTAGTTTTGTAGAAATTGTTTCTATAAGGCTTTTTTCTGAAACCATTCCAATTTTTACCGCATCCGGAAAGATATCTGTAAATATACAGTCTAACTGTTTTTCCAGAAAATCTGCCGGGACATTTAATATCGCCGCTACGCCGGTAGTATTCTGGGCAGTTAAAGCAGTAATTGCACTCATGGCATAAACTCCATTTGCAATCATTGTCTTTATATCTGCCTGGATGCCGGCGCCTCCGCTGGAATCACTTCCTGCGATTGTCAATGCTGTTTTCATAATTATCTGTCCTTTCTTCAGCATAGATTTTGTATTGCGACAGAAGGTGGTGCCCCCAATCTGCCGCATTTTTTAAGTTATATTGTTACACAATTTTCTTAGTTGTCTCTTTTAATTTACGGGAAGCCTCTTTGATGTCGGACTGCGCATAAATTGCGCTGATTACTGCTATTCCGCATATTCCGCTTCCTTTAAGCTGCTCTAAATTCTCCTGTGTTATTCCGCCAATTGCAACTACAGGAATAGTAACAGCTTCACAGATTGCTTTTAATGTTTCAAATGACACATCATCTGCATCTGCCTTTGAACCGGTTGGAAATACTGCACCAACTCCAAGATAGTCGGCACCTCTCTGCTGTGCAAGAACTGCCTGTTCTACTGTCTGTGCAGAAACTCCTATTATTTTATCCGGTCCTAATTTTGCACGAACATCTGCTGCCTGCATATCGCTCTGTCCTACATGAACACCATCGGCATTCATTTTAAGGGCAATATCGACATTGTCATTTACAATAAACGGAACTTTATATTGTTTACATAATTCCTGAAGCTCTACTGCCTCTTCAAGAAAATGCTTATCATCAAGATTCTTTTCCCGAAGCTGTAAAAATGTCACACCACCGTCAAGACTTTCTTTTACTACTTCTTTTAATGTTCTTCCGTTAAGCCACATACGGTCTGTAACCGCATAGAGAAGTAAATCTTCTTTATTTAACTTCATATTCTGCCCCCTTATCAAGAGCTTCTCCTGTCATGTTGTAAATTGCATCTATAATGCGGTTACGATATGTAGAATTTCCGTCACCTTCCTGCATTCTTGTGTATGCAATTTCTCCGGCAAGTCCCATTGTGCATACTGCCGCTGCAGCCGCTTCAAGCTTGTTATCCTGATTTGCGACTACAAAAGCTGTCATCATGCCTGAAAGCTGACAGCCTGTTCCTGTAATTTTACCCATTTCAGGTTTTCCATTACGGATTACATAACATTTGTCACCATCACTTACCAAATCGATAGCACCTGTTACAGCTACTATTGCATTACTTTTCTTTGCAAAATCTTTTACAAAATCAACTGCACTGTCAAGATTATCTTCTGTAACCGCATCTGCAACATCGGCATCAACACCTTTAGTTGTTCCACTTCCCAATGCAAGTGTCTTAATTTCTGAAATATTTCCACGGATTACAGTAAAATCAAGTTCTTTCATAAGCCTGACCGCTGTATCTGTTCTAAGTGCAGAAGCACCTGCGCCTACAGGGTCAAGAAGTAAAATATGATTAAGGCTGTTAGCTTTCTTTCCTGCTAAAAACATACCTTCAATACTTCTCTTATTAAGTGTACCGATATTAATATTTAAACCACCACAGATAGATGTAATATCTTCAACATCTTCCGGCTCATCTGACATAATCGGACTTCCTCCACATGCCAGAAGTACATTTGCCACATCATTTACTGTTACATAATTTGTAATATTATGTACAAGCGGCACACTCTTTCTTACATTGTCAATACAATTTCCTAACATTCTTTTGTCTCCTTTTTACTTTTTCGACAACCTGACAGTTACTTATATTTTGCATAACCAAGAGAACTATGCTTCCTGAGTTATTGCGGCAGTCGTCAAGTTTTCATGCACGCATGGACTTTGACAAATTTACCGCATAAAAAAGCGGGTATGTCAATACTTCTGTAAAGACATATCCGCTCGTAAAGCCATAACCCCATTTAATTGGGGATAATGTACGACAGCATTTGCTATATCCCTACGTTGGCATTATCCAAATCAGGTAATGGGTCAAGGCAATACAGCCTACTCTCAGCCTGCTTTATCTGCAAGCTCCCCTTTTGTCGATTCTATTATATGACTATTGATTATTTTTTTCAAGTGCAAACTTAAAATTTTTATTGAACTAATGTGAACTTATTTATTAATGTACTTTTGCTTATTTTTACTGATGATAAGTCTGTAAAAATTCTCCAAGCTTTGTAAGTGATTCTTCCAGCACTTCTATTCTAGGCAGATAAACTATCCTGAAGTGGTCAGGCTGCTGCCAGTTGAATCCACCTCCATGTACAATAAGAACTTTCTTTTCGCGAAGAAAATCAAGCGCAAATTTTTCATCATCTGTTATGTTAAATTTCTTAATATCAATTCTCGGGAATGCATAAAATGCTGCCTTTGGCTTTACAACACTTATTCCGTCTATCTCATTTAACATTTTGTAAACGCATTCTCTCTGCTCATAAATTCTTCCACCCGGAACTATGTAATCTTTCACACTCTGATATCCGCCAAGTGCTGTCTGGACAATCGACTGTGCCGGAACATTTGAACACAGACGCATATTTGAAAGCATATTTATACCTTCCATATAGTCTCTTGCAATATCCTTATTTCCACTTAATACCATCCAGCCTATTCTGTAACCGGCTATCATATGTGATTTTGACAAACCACTGAATGTTACGCAGAACAAATCAGGCGCAAGTGATGCTATTGAAACATGCTCACCATCGTCCATTACAAGTCTGTCATATATTTCATCTGAAAAAATCATAAGCTGATTTTCTCTTGCAACCTTAACTATATCCTCCAGAACTTCTTTAGGATATAATGCTCCTGTAGGATTGTTTGGATTAATAATTACAATTGCTTTTGTCCTGTCTGTTATTTTCTTTCTGATGTCGTCAATGTCAGGATACCAGTCCGCCTGTTCGTCACACAGATAATGAACTACTTTTCCGCCTGCAAGAGTTGCTGTTGCAGTCCAGAGCGGATAATCCGGTGATGGGATAAGAATTTCATCGCCTTCATCTAATAATGCCTGCATGCATAAGTTTATAAGCTCACTTACACCATTTCCGGTATAAATATCATTTATTGTAACATTTGGTATATTTTTTAACTGGGCATACTGCATTATCGCTTTTCTTGCTGAAAAAAGCCCTCTTGATGCTGAATATCCCTCACATTCCGGCAACTGCTGTCTCATATCGAGTATCATTTCTTCAGGTGCCCTGAAACCAAACGGAGCAGGATTACCTATATTAAGTTTCAAAATTTCCATTCCGGCTTCTTCCATGCGGTTTGCCTCTTCAACTACAGGACCTCTCACATCATATAATACATTATTAAGTTTAGAAGATTTCCCAAATGTTCTCATACCATTACCTCCAATTGAACTTTTTGATTTATTTTTATTACTGTTCGTTCTGCCATTCTGTTTCATTGGCACATCTTCTCCATAAAGCCATAATTCATTTACTTCAAGTGCTCTGGCAAGGACTGTTAATATGTCTGTTCTGGGCTGCGTCTTTCCGCTTATATACTGGCTCATATGACTTTTTCCTATTTTGATGCCATATTCTGCGCCAACAGGTTCACATAATTTTATAACATCAACCTGTTTAAGCCCTTTTATATCCATAATTTCTTTTAATCTTTCTGCAAAATCTGCCATTAAAACACTCTCCTTTAATAATACACTTGTATTTCAACTAAACAGATAATAACATAAGTTCAATTCAAGTTCAACGTTTTTGTGATAAGTTCAATATATTGAACTTATCACTATTTTATTTGTACCGCACATAAGTCTTGAATCATGCGTAGCTGTCAAAACACCTTTTTCTTTGTGTGAAAGTATAATATCTGCTATAAGCTGCGCACTTTCATCATCAAGATTACTTGTCGGTTCATCTAATATCAAAAATTTTGTATCTAAGGCAAGCACTCTTGCAAGACATGCCCGCCTGTACTCGCCGGAGGAAATCTGGTTTGGATAAGAGTCTTTTACATTTGTAATATACAACTGTTCCAACAGCTTTACAATTTGTGTCTCAGATTTTTTCTTTTTGTTTAATCTGAGTGCATAATAAATATTTTCATATACTGTAAGACTTTCTAAAAGACTTTCTGCACAGTTCATGTATCCTATAATATCAGCCCTTAATTTAGTCCGCTTATGCTCACTCATCTTATTATAAATATCATTTCCATCAAGCGAAACGGTTCCACTCTGGGGTTTTAGCATACCGGTAACTATGTTTAAAAGTGTTGTCTTACCTGTTCCCGACTTTCCGACAAGACTTATATATTCTCCCTCATGTAGTTTAAATGAACAGTTTTCCAATATATTTCTTCCATTAAACTGCTGTGTTATGCCTGTTGCTTCTAAAACCATAATTAACCAACCTCCCTTACAAGCTGTGCCGGCTGCTGTTTATAAATCCAATACCAGGCAATAACCATTGAACACGCTATAATAGCAAAATCGAGTAGCAATATAGAAATCACCGTGTTAGCCATTTCTAACACTCCCGGCAGAACAAATGGAAGTCCAAAGCTTTGTTTTATTGCAGTTTTAAAAAGCACAGATATTAATCCGGTGAATATTGTGGCACTAAAAACTGCCGCAGCCATAATAATCAGATTTTCAACTACAAATATACTGGCAATCTGATTTTTGCTTATGCCAACAGTAAGCATGCTTCCAATTTCATTTTTACGGTTATATATAGTTATTGTGTTAATTGCCAATAATGATATGCCAACAAGACATAAATTCCACACATTAAATATGACACCGAAAATTTTGTATTTTCCTACTTCATTTGCCATATCGCCAAGTTTTGATGTTATGCTGTACAAGGTTTCATCATCACCAAGCTGTGATTCTATCTTTTCTCTTTCTTCGGTAAAATCTGCACCATCTTCAAGTTTTATATGTATCATTGAAGCAACTGAATCATTTTTTGTAAATGAAAACTGATTTCTGTTTTTCTCATCATCTGCAAGCTGATATGCGGCATTATATGTTATGAAAGCACTTTTGTCATATCCTCCGCCAGTCTCTTCTAACAGTCCGGCAACACGAAATTCCTTATTAAAATATTTTACAGTGTCACCTGTTTTTTTATCAAATGCAGAACCTAAAATTATCTCATCATCTTTTAATTCGGTAATATTATTTTCCAAAAGCCACGGACCGACAACAAAATCATTTTGAATATCTATTGCGACAAGCTGGGTTTCGACATCACAGCAGCCCGCATTTAATGATGCTATGTAAAGCTGTGAACACACTTTATCAACACCGGCAACAGATGCAATTTTATCTTCTATACTTTTATCAAAAATCAGTGTGCAGGCTTTCCCATTAAAAAGTGCGTCCTCTGCCGCAGATACAAAACCTTTCGGAACAACAATCATATCTGAACCCATTCTGTCTTTCGTGAGTTTCAACCCGTTTTCAAGACTTCCACACAAAATTTTTCCACCGAATATTCCAAATCCAGTCAAAAAAATCAACAAAAAGACAACTACAGATTTAAATTTTTTCTTTTTTATATTTTTCCATGCAATTTTTATGATATCCATACTATTTTTTCCTTATTTCCAAAAACAATTTGACAAAGTTTATAATTATCAGAACAGCTCCTACTACATAAATAAAAGGAAATGCCTTAGCGCGGCAGCTCATTTCCGCCATTTTACAACCTTTAACGACTACTGCCGGAACTAAAACTGTATCTGCAAATATAATGATTTTTCCAATTATAAAACCAGACTTTTCTTTATTAACAAATACAATTTCAAAAATACTGATTAAAATTCCCGATGCAAACAACAGCTCCGTAACATGTACACTGTCAGCACATCTTACTGCCATTTCCCCGCTGCAGCCATGAAAAACCGTATTTAATCCTACAAGTCCTAATACTAAAATAATAACCTCAATTAATGCTAAAATGTTTTTTCTCATATTGCTTACCTCTCTCTTCAAATATATTATACAGATGATTCAAAATCAAAAAATTTTCTGAATCTGTGTATAACAGAATTTTAATTTGAATCTCTGTACATTTTGTTATTTTAGTATATCATTTATTTTTGAAATAAAAATTATATATTATTTATTAGCTGTAATAGTTTTTATATATATCACAAAACAGCCCATACTGTAACTCATTTTATTTTGTTACATATGGGCTGTTCTATTTTAATATCTCAATATATTATAAAAAATTTATTTAACAATCTGCCACCTTACATCTGCGCAAGAAGATTTACCATCTCTATTGCTGATAAAGCGCAGTCATATCCTTTATTTCCTGCCTTGCTTCCGGCTCTTGAAATTGCCTGTTCTATGTTTTCTGTTGTTATTACACCGAAAAGTACCGGCACCCCTGTATTTAATCCTACCTGTGCAACACCTTTTGATACTTCATTACATACATAGTCGTAATGTGTTGTATCACCACGGATAACTGCGCCTACACATATGATGGCATCATATTTTCCTGAATTTGCCATTTTTGCTGCTGTTACAGGTATCTCAAATGCACCGGGAACCCATGCTGCTGTTATATTTTCTTCATCTACTCCATGTCGCACAAGTCCGTCTACTGCACCGCCAAGCAGTTTATTTACGATTATTTCATTAAATCTTGATGCAACTATTCCTACTTTCATTCCCTGTGGTGCTACTACTTTTCCTTCTAAAACTTTAATTTCTTTCATTTCATTAACCTCCTGCTATATTGTAAACAGTTCATCTCACACCATTTCATACAACTTCATTCATGCACGCATGATGCTTCTGTCTGAAAATGACATGGTTGAACTGTTATATTTATTTATCATCTAATTTTATCTGATTAAAAATATGTCCCATCTTTTCTTTTTTTGTTTTTAAATAATATTTGTCAAATGGCTGTGGCTCTATTTCTATTGGAACTCTTTGTGTTATTTCTATTCCAAAATCTGAAAGACCATATACCTTTTCCGGATTGTTTGTGAGCAAACGAAGTGATTTGACTCCCAGGTCTGATAAAATCTGTGCACCTACCCAGTATTCGCGCAAATCAGGTGCAAATCCAAGCTTTATGTTTGCTTCTACGGTATCGGCGCCTTCTTCCTGGAGTACATATGCTTTTAATTTGTTTATAAGACCAATTCCTCTGCCTTCCTGTCGCATGTAGAGTAATATTCCACGCCCTTCTTCCTGTATCTGCTGCATTGCTTTCTTTAGCTGTTTACCGCAATCACAACGCAGAGAACCGAATGTATCCCCGGTTAAACATTCTGAATGGACACGGCATAATACATCTTTTCCATCACCAATGTCTCCTTTTACGAGTGCCACATGATGCTCTCCTGTTATATCATTTATATACCCGTAAATATCAAACTCTCCATATTCTGTTGGCAGCTTTGCACCAACTTCTTTTATTACATGCTTTTCATGAATACGACAGTAGTTTTGTAAATCTTTAATTGTAATAAATACAAGATTATGCTCTGTAGCAAGCTTTTTTAATTTTTCTGAGCGCATCATTGTTCCGTCATCGTCCATGACTTCACAGCACACACCGCATTCTTTTAAGCCCGCAAGTCTCATCAGGTCTGTTGTTGCTTCGGTATGTCCGTTTCTTACTAACAC
Source organism: uncultured Lachnospiraceae bacterium (assembly GCA_905193085.1). Classification (GTDB taxonomy): domain Bacteria; phylum Bacillota; class Clostridia; order Lachnospirales; family Lachnospiraceae; genus CAJJNI01. The sequence goes on from CAJJNI010000008.1 coordinate 8,722, forward strand.
TCCGCCTTTTCTCGAAATAAGCGGAAATACATGCCCAGGTCTTCGTAAATCTTCAGGTTTTGTATTGTCATCTGCACATTTCATCATGGTGTATGAGCGTTCTGCTGCCGAAATTCCTGTAGTTGTATCTACATGGTCAATTGCCACCGTAAAATTAGTAGAATGATTGTCGGTATTTTCTGCAACCATAGGAGGCAGTCCAAGTCTTGTCGCAATTTCCTGGCTCATAGGAGTACATATAAGACCTTTTGCATAACATGCCATAAAATTAATATTTTGCTGAGTTGCAAATTCTGCCGCACAAATCATGTCACCTTCATTTTCACGGTCATCATCATCTGTTACCAGAATCACTTTACCCTGTCTTAATGCTTCTAACGCTTCTTCTACTGTATTATATTTAAATTCCATTTCTGTCACCTCACCTAAAATCCTTCTAGCATTTCCATTGTCAGTCCACCGCTTCTATGCTCATTTTCATCTGCTGCCTTAAAATCAATCAGCCTTTCAACATATTTTCCAATAATGTCATTTTCAAGATTAACAATATCACCACTTTTTTTATTAAGAAGTGTTGTCTCTTTGGCTGTATGCGGAATTATCGAAACACTGAAATCGCTTTCGCTTACCTTTGCAACCGTAAGACTGATTCCGTCAATGGCAATCGAACCTTTTTCAACTATCAGCCGCAATATGGCAGAAGATGTGCTTATCTGAACCCACACTGCGTTTTCTTCTTCGATTTTGGACACGATTGTTCCTGTTCCATCAATATGCCCTGAAACTATATGTCCGCCAAATCTTCCATTTGCAGACATTGCACGCTCAAGATTAACACTTTCACCCGGCTTTAATTTAGAAAGACTGCTTCTTCTTGCTGTCTCAGCCATTATGTCAGCGGTAAATTCATTTCTTCCTATATCAGTTACCGTAAGACACACACCATTTACTGCAATGCTGTCACCTATGTTAGTTCCTTCTAACACTTTAAAAGCCCCTATAATAATTTTCCCGGAACTTCCACTAATTGTCAGACTCTTAACCCTGCCACATTCTTCTATTATTCCGGTAAACATTTTCATCATCTCCTGTCTTTTGCAAATTCATATCCTTATTATGAATACTGCAGGTTTACTATCTTATATTCTTATACTAAATCTGTCTGCCTGTCACCCTTATCTTTTACCTTATACTCTAATAAAATATCGCTGCCACTCTTAGAACAGTTTTCAAGTTCGAGCATGCAGGCATCTTTAAGTGATTTTATTCCGGCACCTTCCACAGGCGTAAGTGCTTCTTTTCCACCGATTATTTTCGGAGCTACAAATATTTTCACTTCTTTTACAATTCCACTTTCAAATGCATTGTAATTTAAAGTTCCACCGCCTTCTAATAAAATACTGTCTATTCCATTTTCTCCAAGAATTTTCATCAATTGGACCAAATCGGTTTTTCCTTTATTTCCACAGGATATTACCTGAATACCAAGCTCTTCAAGAGCTTTTTGTTTTTCTTTGATTTCAGGCTGTATGCCTGCACATGCAATAATTGTCCTGTATTTACCGGCAGTTTTACAAATATTACTGTCTAACGGTATTCTAAGGCTGCTGTCACATATTATTCTTACCGGGTTTCTTGCACCTTCAATTCGTGCATTAAGTGTTGGGTTATCAGCAAGAAGCGTTCCTGTTCCTACCATTATTCCCATATATTTTGCCCGCATTTTCTGTACAAGCTGCCTTGAACTTTCACAGCTTATCCACTGCGATTCTTTGCTGGCAGTCGCTATTTTTCCATCTGCACTCATTGCAAACTTAGACACGACATACGGTGTTTTGTTTTGAATATAATGAAAAAACACTGCATTTAACTTATCGCACTCTTCGCGCATAAAATCTTCAACCACGGTAATTCCCGCATCTCTCAATATTTTTGCACCTTTTCCTGAAACTTTCGGATTAGGGTCACGGGAACCTATCACAACACGGCTTATTTTGTTTTCAATAATTGCTTCTGTACATGGCGGTGTTTTTCCATAATGACAACACGGCTCTAATGTAACATATATCGTTGCACCTTCTGCGCTCTGTGTCAGTGAAGCAATTGCATTTCTCTCTGCATGAAGCTCACCATATCTGGCATGATAACCTTCTCCAATTATTTTTCCATCTTTAACAATAACTGCTCCAACAAGTGGATTAGGATTCGTAAAACCTTCTCCTTTTTTTGCAAGCTCTATTGCCCGAAGCATATATTGCTCTTCTGTCATCAAATCATCTCCTTCAATATTACGGAATAACTTTCCGCAAAATAAAACAGAATATCTGCAAAGCTTTTCAGACCAAAAAACAAATTTTTCTGCATGCCAAAAAACCCCGGGGAAATTATCCTCGGGGTTATGTTATGCTTAAGCCTTAATGTTATACAGCTTTAGTGATTTAAATTATTTAAATCACTATGTAACTTTATATAACTGTATCTTCTCTCATCCAGACTTTACTGTCGGCTTTGGAATTTCACCAAATCATGCCTTAAACAGGCTCGCGGGCTTTACCGCCGGTAAGGAATTTCACCTAACCCCGAAAATTTTTAATATTCAATTATAACTTTTTCTATATGGTAGCACTAACATATCATAAAATCAAGTGGATTTTTATTTTTTTCTTCTTAGAGTCTTTAAATAGTCTTTTTGTTCCGGTGTTATGCGGTAACTTTCTATAGCCTTCTGAATTGTCTTGTTATGCACCCATGTTTCAAGAACATTATTTTCAAGATATGGTAACACACTTTCATACTGTTTCGCAAGTGCTGTCGCATAATACCATGCTATCATCATGTTTACATAATATTCATCACACTGCTTATCTTTTACCCACTGTAAATATGTTTCATCAAATAAATCTTCAAGATAATACCGCATTAGCATACCGATTGCATATCGTATTGGATATGGTTTATCTGATGAAAGCCAAAGCTGTATCTGTTCTAAAAACTGTTTTGGATATTTCTTTACAACTTTGGGATTTATCAAATCACATGTTGCCCAGTTGTCTATATAAATAATAAATTTATTGAGCTCTCTGATACATAATTCATAGTCCTTAATTGCTTCTATAAGCATTCCATGAAGATTATTTTCTTCATAATATTTATGCGGAAGGTCTTCCATAAAATTGTGTAAACCTGTTTTTACATTTTCATCATTTTTGGCACACTTTATCAGTTCTTTTGCATATGCCCTGAGAACCGGCGTTCTTATGCCTATAATTACATCTTCTGAAATGGTCGGCATAAGCTTTGAATGAAATTCCCTGTATTTTAAATCCTGCAGCTCAAATAAATGTTTTCTTATCTCTTCTTTCATAAAAACCATCCTCATGTACATTATCTTTTCATGCAGCTGCAACTTAAGTCACACACCCCGCAATAATGCGCCATAGAAATGCGCAAAATTTGGAAGACATCACACAATAACGAACGAGTATTGACTTATTCTAATTTCTTAAGTATTTTTTGAGTGGTGTTGATACTGCAAGTGTAAGTACAATAAACACTGCAAAATTAACCACTGCTTTTATTAAAAGTCCCGGCGCAGATGCTATTCCCATTGCAACACTTCCATATAATATTGCTCCTGCAATCACATAACATATTACCATAAATAACAGTGTAACGATACTTCCAGCAATAACTTTTACAGATAAAACTTTTTCTGTTGATGCAAGAAGTGTTGGCATTTCTTTGCTTTTTCTAAAAAATGCCCATGCGATAAGAGGCATTATAGTCTTAATTATAAGTGTAGGTACTGCCCATATTGCAAATCCGGTAAAAATATCAGCAAGTGCTGAACCAATTCCGCTTGCCAGTGCACCAACTACCGGTCCAAACATGTATGCAGTAAAAAGTATCATGCAATCACCAAGATGTGCATATCCTAACGGAATGCTAATCTGGATAACCATTGTAGCTACACATACAAGTGCCATAAAAAGTGCTGTTATACACATCTGTTGTATTGAAAATTTCTGTTTCATCTTTCATATCTCCTGACTGTTTTTTTTGCTCTTATAATTATACATTTTTATGAATATAGTTATATAATCAGATTCAAGATTTTTATTAATACCAGGGTACAAATTTAAAAAGCTTTAGAATTTCAATCAAAATAGCTTCTGTTTCAATGTCAAATATTAAAAAGCATCTTTTCATATAATCCATATTGACATACTAGGATTTAGGTTGTATACTACATTCATTAACTAAACGCACGAGGAGGTTACATATGAGCATAAAAATTAATCCACTTATTTTTAAAAGAAATACTGCCGAAGATTATCTTCAGGCTGCAATTGATACTGCTGAATGGATTGACACTCTGGCAATCAAAACAGCGCATGGCCGAATCTGGAAAGCACTTCCTGACGGTCAGGACGGTTACGGTGCTGATGTACCGTTATTTACATCAAAAAGCATGTATGACGGTTCTGCCGGAATCGGAATCTTTTTTATAAGACTTTATGAAGCAACTGGAGATTCAAGATGGCTTACAGAGGCTGAGGAAGCTGCCGCACACATTATAGCAACACAGGTTGACGAAAAATGGTATGATGAAACTTTAAATTCCGAGGTTAAAGGAATTATCCCTGTACCAGGCTGGGCTGCCGGTCCTTATAACGGACCTGTAGGCGAAGCATATTTTCTTGATGATTTATACAAAGTTACAGGGAAACAGGAATATCATGATTTTGTTCTTCGTACTGCCAATATACTTCTTGAAATACTTAAGCATGATGAAAAAGGCGCTCACTGGAGCGAGCAGGAAGATATAACTGCCGATGGCGGATTCATCGTTTTTCTTGATATACTTTATAGAAGAACAGGAATCAGAAAATACTTAGATGTTGCCTGTGAAGCTGCCAACACTATTGCAAAAGATGCACTTGATGCTCCTAACGGTGGAAAGTTCTGGAAACTTCTTGATTTATCAATGATTGATTTTCCTAAAGATACAACATTTCCTAACTGGTCTCATGGTACTACAGGAACAGCATGGATGTTTGCTGCATTATATAAAGATACTAAAAAACCTGAATATCTTGAACTTGCTAAGGAAGGTCTGAAATATGCAATGAATATTTCTGTCGGTGATGAATCAGGACGACTTATTCCTTATCAGGACCACCCGGTAACAGGTCCTACATATGATAAATATTATTTAAGTACATGTCATGGTCCTGTCGGCACTACATTAGCATTTCGTGAACTTTATGAAATTACAGGTGAGGAAGAATATAAGAAGTGGACTGTTGAATTATCACGCGGAATCGTACGCGCAGGAGCTCCTGAAAAACATTCATGGGGATTTTGGAACTGCCAGTGCCAGTGCTGCGGAACTGCCGGTATTCTGGAACATTTTGCTCATATGTATGAATTTACAGGCGATGAAGAGTTTTACGATTACATGATTAGAACTGCAAATGTAATGCTCTCTGATTCCGACCACAGAACACCAGGAAAACGCACATGGTATGACAGCTGGTGGAGAACAATTCCAACCCGTATAGTAAGTTATGTAGGTCTTTATGTAGGAGCAGCCGGCTGCGGTTCTTCACTGCTTCGTACATATGCCGCAATGAAAGGCAAAAAACTTACAAACCTTTACGAATATCACTTTTTCGAGGATTAAAAAGTAACACCCATGCCTACGTAATTTTTAATACAAAAACTAATCTACACATTTCAACTTAAATTCAACTTTAAACTGGTAATTTTCATAAATTAAGTGTACAATGTTTCTATTAAAAATTACGGAGGCTATTTTTATGTATATGTATACAATTGGTGAAATCTCAAAAAGTTTTAATTCACCGGCATCAACTTTAAGATATTATGACAAAGAATGTCTTTTTCCGGATATAGAAAGACAGAAAAGAACTTTTTGAAAACCGGAAAAAATTTCTTAAAGAGCAGATGCACGAATTAATCTTCTTTAACTACTGTAAGAATCAATTTGTATTTTGTTACGGCTTTAACTGCATGAGGTCAAGTTTTTCGCAAAGCTCCTTTAAATACTCTGTGAGTCTGGTGTTTTCATTATAATCTACCGGGCAGTCGATTATAACAGGAACTTTCTGCTTAAATGCTTCTATTAATGTCGGCTTTAACTCTTCGGCCTTTGTTATCCTATATCCTATTCCATGCATGCTTTCTGCAAATTTTACAAAATCAGGATTATCAAAATCAACAAAGAAATCGTCACCAAATCTGTCCTGCTGCTTCCATTTAATAAGACCATAACTATTATCATGAAATATTACTGTTACAAATGATATTCCGAGTCGTACAGCAGTTTCAAATTCCTGACAGTTCATCATGAATCCTCCGTCACCTGTTACAGCAAGAACATTCTTTTCAGGATATGTAAGCTTAGCTGCAATTGCGCCCGGAATTGCAATTCCCATTGAAGCAAATCCATTGGAAATTATGCAAGTGTTTGGTTCATAGCATCTGTAATGCCTTGCTATCCACATCTTATGTGCACCTACATCTGATATTAAAATATCGTCTCTTTTTAACACTTCTCTTATATCATAGAGAATTTTCTGAGGTTTCATCGGAAAGCTAAAGTCTGATTTGTAGCTCTGATACTCTTCTTCCATCATTTCTTTTATCTGTTCAAACCGTTTATTTTCTTTTGTCTGTCCACATCTTTTCAAAATTCTGGTAAGTGCATCTGATATATCTCCGATTACTTCTATATCCGGCTGATACAATTTATTTATATGACTTCCTCTCGTATCAATATGTATAATTTTGTGGTTTCCGTCAGGATTCCACTTTCTCGGTGCAAATTCCACAAGGTCATATCCGATTGCAATTACTAAATCTGCCTCTTTTAAAACAACATTCTGATAATCTTCCTGAGGAAGTCCTACCGTCCACATCGAATACGGATTATCATACGCCACTATGCCTTTTGCCATCATAGTATTTATTACCGGGATTTTAAGGTCATGTGAAAACTTATTTATCGCTGCAGAAGCATTATTTCTGACGGCTGCATGTCCGGCAAGTATTACAGGTCTTTCTGACTGAAAAATCATTCCGGCAGCATCTTCAATACTGTCAACACACGCAAGCTCCTGTTTTCTTGAAACATGCCTTATTGGTGTTTTTGAAATTTCATCTATAACTTCCATTCCTGCAACATTACACGGCAAATCAATGTGAGCTGCGCCCGGCTTCTCACTTTCCGCATATTTAAAGGCAATTCTTACTATTTCGTTTACAGTATCAGGTCGTAAAATCTGCTTGCTTCTCTTTGTTATAGGCTCAAACATTTCTACCAAATCAAGATACTGATGTGAAGTAAGATGCATTCTCTCTGTACCAACCTGACCTGTTATTGCAATAAGCGGTGCACCATCTGAATTGGCATCTGCAACACCTGTTACAAGATTCGTTGCTCCCGGACCAAGTGTTGCAAGACACACCCCGGCTTTTCCCGTAAGCCTTCCATAAACATCTGCCATAAAAGCAGCACCCTGCTCATGACGAACAGTAATAAATTTTATAGAAGAATTTGTCAGCGCTTTCATAACCTCGAGATTTTCTTCTCCAGGTATTCCAAAAATATATTTTACGCCTTCATTTTCAAGACATTTAACAAGAACTTCTGCTGCATTCATAAGCCACTACTCCCTTAAATATATTTTATCTGTGCATATTCATCTATTATCTTGTGCATACTTGCCACTGCTGAATATGGTGTATACTTACCTGTAACTCCTCCTGTTGCAAGACTGCTCACATCTATTTTGAAGTTGATGCCTTCTCCTTCTACATATATCAAATGTGTGTTAGTTGTAACTTCCGGGTCAGCAATTATTTTTGAATATGTTTTGTCAAATCCAAGTCCTGCAAGTGCAACGGTTGCATGAACATTTACATTGCGTGGAAATGCTTCACATGCACCTCTTGTACTTCCTTCATAAACAACCTCATATTTATCAGATGCAAGACCAAGACTTTTTGGACTTTTAATAGTCTCTATTGTTACTTTATTTAAAATTCTGCGTCCTGCAGATATTCCATCTATTGCAATCACGGCACCATGAGGAAGATAAATAGTCTTTTTATATTTCTTCGCAAGCTCAAGTGCATGTTTATAAAACTCTTCATCTGCAAATGCTGTTACTGAAAATACCATAAGATTACTGTGCTTTAATATAACATCTATATTTTCCTTTAAAACAGAAGCCATTGCTGCCTCAACAACCAAATCTGTTCCTTCTAAAATTTCATCATTTAAACTGTCATTAATTTGCAGATTGCTGTTTTCAGATTTAAAATACGGGTCACATATAAATGAGATTCCATGCTCTTTTTCCTCAAGTAAATCATCAAGCATAGCTTTTCCAATTTTTCCGCACCCTAAAAAACCTATATTTTTCATATTGCACCCTTCCTATCTGTATCGCTCAATTATTTGCAATGTTCTTACAATTGCATCATGCGCTTTCTTTGCGTCCTGTGAAAAGTTAAGGCGGAAACAGTCTGTAAACTGTGGTCCAAATTCAGTTCCCGGTGTAACGGTAACTGCAGCCTGCATTCTTAAGATTTTTGTAAAATCTTTAATATCAACTTTAAGACCTTCAACACGAGGGAATATGTAACTTCCACCTTCTGTTGGACGAACTGTAATTCCGGCTGCACTGTTAAATAAACCTAACAAATCATCACGAATTGCCTGGTGTGCTGCAACTCTTTCTTTCATAAAGCCTTCCGGTTCGTGAAACCATGTTGCAAATACTGACTGGTTATATCCTGCACATCTGAGCGATACAATCGCCTGTAATTTTTCCATTCTTGTTATCAGCTTAGGTGAACCAAATGCAGCTCCAAGTCTGAAACCACTTAATGATTCTGTTTTTGATGGTCCGATAATTGTAATAAGATTATCCGGATTAACTATATTCTGGGCTCTTAAATGGGTATATGGGTGATTGTCAAATATCTGTCTTGAATAAAGTTCATCTACAATTACTGTTGCCCCATATTTTTCTGCAAGTTTTGCAATTTCAATAATTTCATCTCTTGAATAAATTACACCTGTCGGATTGTTCGGGTTAGAGAACTGAAACAATTTAACTCCATCTTTAAATGCCTGCTCTAACTGTTCAAGATTAAGTCCAGCTCTGTCTGTATATTTCATATAGTCCATGTTAATTGGAACTAACTCACCATCAAAAAATTCTACAAGCTTACGGTTTGCAAAATAATCCGGCTCAACAATTGCAACTTTATCACCTCTGCCAATAACAGAACCCATTGCAAGAAATAAAGCACCCTGTGTTCCGGGTGTTAAAATAAGTTCATCTGATGCATTAACCGGTGCTCCTGTAAATTCAGATAAATCCAATGCCAGCTGTTCACGAATAAAATCTTTTCCACGATATTCTGTATAAGCCTGAGCACCGCCTTTTTTGTAACCTTCAGCAAATTTATCAAATGCTCCCGGAGTTGGTACAAATGCATCAACATCACCATGTGAAAAATCAACCGGAATACCTTCTATTTTATCTCCAATAAGTTTTAAATTACTGACGCTCTGTCTTACTTCCTGTCCCGGTGCGTTATCTACACCTAACTTTGCAAATTTTTCTGTTATATAATCCATAATCCATTCCTCCTATATATCGTGCATTGTAAATCTCAATTCTTTATGTGCACATTTATAACACAAGCTGCATTAATCTTATTTTTCAAGCTCTTCTATTACCTTTTCTGCCGCATACAGAAATGCTGCTATATCTGTTTTTGCAACATAACCCATCGTTCCAACACGGAATGTTGTATCATGAAGCTCTGCCTGTCCATTGTAAATCTGTATACCGTATTCTTCTGCAAGTTTCGATACAAACTGCGGGCTTTTTTCATAATAAAATGTATTAACTGATTTAGAGGCATACGAAGTATCTTTTGCATATAATTTAATGCCAAGCTTTGAAAGGCCGGCTACAACCATTTCTGATAATTCTGTATTTCTTGCAATTACATTATCTATGCCTTCTTCCACAATCATTTTTACACTTTCATTAAGACCTATTATCGAATAAATTGCAGGTGTCCACGGATGCTGTCCGTTTCTGCCAAAATCTCTTGCTTTCTTTAAATCAAGATAGAATTTAGGAAGTGTTGAACTTTCTGTTGCTTTCCATGCTTTTTCACTGAGACATATTACTGCTGTTCCCGGTGCACCCATCAGTGCTTTCTGCGAACTTGCAAAAGCTATGTCAACATTCCACTCATCGAATGCAAATTCCAATGCCCCGATTCCGCTTACTGTATCTACGCACAGCAGTGCATTTGTGTCTTTTAATGCATTTCCAAATGCTTTTATATCACTTGTGACACCTGTAGCACTTTCATTATGAACAACAAATACTCCCTTTGTATTCTCTGTTACTTTTGCCATTACTTCATCTACTGTTGCTACTTCTCCATTTGGTTTTTCAACCCGGATTACATTAAGTCCAAAGGCTTCTGCCATATCTGCCATTCTGCGACTGAATACACCAATTACAACAACTACTACTTCATCTCCTGCACTAAAACAGTTCTGTATAGCAGCTTCCATAGCGGCAGTTCCTGAACCGGTTAAAACAATAACATCCTGTTCTGTTTTAAATACTTTCTTTAAATTTTCATTTAATTCTTTTGTTATATCTTCAAATTCTTTAGACCTGTGAAAAATAATCTGACGGTCCATAGCTTTTATTTCTCTTTCCGGAATTGCTGTAGGTCCTGCCATAAGCATTATGTTTTTCTTCATTAAACTTCCTCCAGTCTGCCATCTTTTATAACAATTTTTCCATCAATTTCTACAGTTGCACTTCTGTATACACAGTCAATATGTACCGAAGCTTCATTTACACCACCCTGGTCAGCATTGTGTCCAAATCCAAAATGACATGTTCCATAAGCACCTTCATCTTCAAGCATTGAACCTTTAAGTGTTGCCTTATCATTCATTCCGATTCCAAATTCTGCCAGTGTATTATTGTTAGGATTTTCAGAAATTTTTAAAAGCTTTTCAAATTCCGCTGCTTCTTTTCCGCCTTTAAATTCTGTTATTTTTCCATCTTTAATTGTTAATGTAACAGGGGTTGTTACAACTCCGATTTCCGGCATCGGAATACTTCCATCAACAACGACTACTCCCTGTGTCATATTTTCTATTGGAGAAACATTAACTTCGATATTCGGAGGTGACCCCCATGTTCCGCTTGTTCTGCATACACCTGATACTTCATTTCCAACTCTTCCTTCACAATGTATATGAATATCTGTACCGGCTTTTGTAGTAATATGTATCTGGTGGGCTTCTGTCAGAATAAATTTAAGCCTTTCAACTTTTTCATAAATACCAAGAAAATCAGCATCTAATGCTCCGCCCATCATCATTTCTCTTGTATAATCAGGCATGCTTATAAATCTTGCTCCATTTTCATTAGCCTTAATTCTTGCATTGGAATGTGAAAGTGAAAATCTTGTCGGAGCAAAAATAACATCAGCACCAAGCATTGCCTTTGCAATTGCTTCTGTCGGTTCTTCTCCATGTGTAGACCTCGGTTCCATTATGCAGATGCTGTATTCAGCACCAACACTTTTTACCGCATAAGCTAATGCTTTTGCTATATCTATATTATCTGTATCACACACTATAAGCGCCTTTTCATCCGGCTTTAATCCTGCATTTACATTTACAAGATTTAATGCTCCATGAAGCATCTGTAAATCCTTCATATATGTCACCTCTTATTTTCGTATTTTTTCATTTTACAAAGCCAAATTTTTCTGTTACTATCTGTGCAAGTATTCTTGCTGTTCCCTCCACACCCAAAAGACCACTGTCTATCATCACATCTTTATGCTCCGGGTCATCAGGCAGAAATTTTGCAAAATTCTTATGATATGAAATTCTTGCTTTATCTACTTTATTTATCATTGTTTTAGCTTCTTCTCTTTTCATATGAAGAATATCTATACAGTTTCTTAACCGTGTTTCGTAGTTTGAATAAATATATACATTTATATTATTTTTCTTATCTTGTAGAATATAATCTGAACATCTTCCTACAATAATGCACGATTCTTTATCTGCAATATCTTTTATTATTTTTACCTGTTCATTAAAAATTTCATTCTGGGTATCTGTAGTTCCCATTCCGAGAGGATATCCCATCTGAAAGAATGCTGATTTTGCGCTTTCCTCCGCATCACTGATTAAAGATACGGGAAGTCCCATTTTCTTTGCAGTCGCTTCAACGATATCGCGGTCGTAATACTCAATTTCAAGCATCTCTGAAAGGCACTTTGCTATAGGTCTTCCAAGACTTCCAAACTGTCTTGTAATTGTTACTGAATAACTCATACTAATCCTCTCCTTACATTGTTTTAAAAAACTCACTTATAGTCTGATATATATAATCCATGTCTTCTTTATCATAACGCTGGTCTGTCTGAATCATCAGACTGTGTTCTGAAATGTACGCAGCCTGTTCTGACGGTGTATAATACTGCGTTGCCAGCTGCCACTGAATTTCTCCAACAATCATGTGCTGTGCAAGGAAATTATACAATTTTTCTCTTTCCTCTGTCTCTATCAGAAGACCAAATGGTACAAATGTGTTGTCCCCCGGCAGTTTTTTACTTTTCATTGTTATACCCGGAATTTCTTTAAGCCGGTCATACAGATAACGATAATTTTCACATCTTTTTCTGACTGCTTCTTCAATGTCGCATTTTTCAAGTATGATTCTTGAACACTCTGTTATTTTTCTTGGATTAAAATCTATGTATCTTGATTTGTTTGCATCTTTTTCCATCTGAAGATAAGGGGCTATGTCTGTTATCGTTCCTTTTTCATAACAACATTTAAGAAGCGAAAGCTCCATCTGTTTTACAATAGATGCATCTTCATCTTCCGTTATATCAGGCATATCAAATGCTGCGTCATTTCTCGCTGCTGCAATTCCGCCATCTGCAATCGGAAACCATTTTCTTACACTCGATACAACATAATCGCCAAATCCGATTCTTAAATTTTTGCCACAAAGAAGTGTCTGCGTTAAATCTTCTACTATAACAAGATTATATTTATCTGCCAGCTGCTTTATTTTATCTACAGTTTCCTGTAAATGCGGTACTCCAAAATAATGTATTATATACAGCACCTTTGTTTTTTTTGTAATCTTAGACTCTAAATCCTCTAAATCAATATTTAAGTTTTCATCGGTTTTATAAAATTTAAATGCTGCATGCACTGCTTCAACTGCATTTATTACCGAAATACAATTATATTCGGGAAGCAGAACCTCTTCATCTTCTTTTAGTTTTATTCCATATTTAAATACATAGGTTGTAGCAGTTCTGCCATTATTTGTGAGCACTTTTCTTTTATAATTTTCCTCAGTATCAAAACGAAGCTTAAATTCTTTCCGTTTCTTATCTGAGTAAAATGTGCTTAAATCTACTGCAAACATTCCACCTCTTATCATTTTAATCACCGCTTTTCTGTCTTCTCAAATAATCTTGGTTTTAAAAATGAGATAAGGGTAGTTGCCGCTAACCTTGCAGTGTTTCCTGTCGCATCAAGATTTGGTGCAACTTCTACTATGTCAATTCCTTTTACCTTATCATTTTCTGAAATAGCGTCAGCCGCCTCTAACAACTGAACTGCTGTTATTCCGCCATAAATATATGAACCTGTTCCTGCGGAGTAAGCCTGGTCTACCACATCTATGTCTATCGTCACATATATGCAGTCGCAGCCGTCCCCTGCAATATCACAGGCTTTTTTCATTACTTCTGTCATTGTGTCTTTATTTATGTCATTTATGGTAAACATTGTACCGCCGCCATTTTTCACATAGTTATACGGTTCAATTCCCGTTGTTCCATTTAATCCAACCCATACCATATTTTTGAGTGAAACAGATTCAAGCTCACTTATTCTTCTTGCAGGTGAGCCATGATAATATTTTCCCCATGTGTCATTTTCATTATAGGCATCAAGATGTGAGTCAATATGTATGTATCCAATTTTTGGTTTTCTGTTCAGATGTTTTTCCATTCCTTTTTCAAAACCAACCATACACGGATATGTTATATAGTGGTCTCCTCCCAGAATTACAGGAATTGCACCTTTGGACACTACTTTATCAACTTCATCTGCAATGCTGTCGGTTGTCTTCTTAATATCTCCCGGATAAACTCTTGCATCTCCGGTATCAAAAAGCATGTCCTGCTCTTCGTATTTATATCTGACACCACTGCACACATCTATAACTTCTTTGTCGATTGCACTGAAATGATATATGTAATGTGCTGATTCTTCTCTTATGCTTTTCGGTGCATATCGCGCTCCCGGTCTTGTACCTAATGTTGTATCAAACGGTGCTCCAATTACCGCATACTCACCTTCTTTTATATCATCTCTTGATTTTATATCCGCTCTTATAAATGTAGAAATTCCTGAAAATGATGGATAAATTGTTTCACTCTTCATAATGTATCAACCTTTCTATATCTGCTCTACCTGTTCTATATTTCCTGTTTCTGCTGATTTATAAATTGCATCTGTAAGTAACTGTACCGCATAACCATCAACTATATCCGGGTGAACTTTTGTTTCTGTCGAAACTCCGTCCAGAAACTGATACAGACTTGCGATATGATAGCGGCTCCATGAAATATTTACTCTTGGAGGTGGAAATACTGCTGCTTTGCCATATTTCTGTGTAGTTTCAATTGACTTGAACCCTCCAAACCCGCCATGCGGCTCTTTCTCATCTTTGTTATCAAAATAATAAATAACATTTGGATTTTCATGGTTAAATTTGATACAGCCATTTTCGCCATATATTTCAAATGTAAAATCTATTCCTGAACCTGCTGCCACCTGTGATAAAATTAAAGTTCCCATAACTTCATTATCACAATTCATCTGAATATTTATTATGTCCTCAATATTTACATCTTTGACAACTGAAGGATTTTCTTTAAGTTTTCTCTTCTTAAAATGGGTCTTCTTCTGTGCAAATACTGACTTTACATCACCAACTAAATACCTTATTAAATCAAGTGAATGTGTTCCCATTGCGTATAAGACACCACCACCTGACATTTCTTTATCTGACTGCCAGCTTATAGGTCTTTGCGGGTCTAAAAATTCACATCCATAATAACGGAAATTAAAATTGATAATCTTTCCAATTCTGCCTTCATCAATCATCTCTTTTGCCCTTATTATTGCAGGAACAAATCTGTATTCAAATGTTACTCTGCTTACTTTTGAGTAGTTGTATTTTTTGTAAGCTTCCATAACCATTTTTGCAGACTCAAGATTTATTGAAAGCGGTTTTTCACAATATATGTGTTTATTTTTTTCTATTGCCTTTATTAAAACCTGTGCATGCATATAATTTGGAGAACAGATATCTATAACATCTACATTCTCGTCCATAAGCAATTCTTCATATGTAGAATATATTTTTTTAAATTTTACCGGAAGCTCTTCCTGTGTTTTAGAAGTTACAACTGCGTAAAGATTAACTTCTAAATCAGTATTGTAATAAAATTTTATATTTTCGTAGCACATTGCATGCATTTTTCCCATATAACCAAATCCGATAATTCCTATATTTAATTTCATTTTCTTCTCACCTCTGGTTGACACTAAAATATTTTTTTACTAAAATAAACTGAAAATAATAACGCTTTGTTCTTACATCTGAAAGCTTTACGGAGGTCACAATGGATATAGAATATTTAATTTATTTTAACAAAATTGCAGAAACCGGAAATATTTCACAGGCAG
>CAJJNI010000009.1 GCA_905193085.1 uncultured Lachnospiraceae bacterium
GCGAAGGTACTATTCCGCTTCAGACATTAAGAGCAGATATTGACTATGGTTTCGCTGAAGCAGACACAACTTATGGTAAGTTAGGTGTTAAGGTTTGGATTTACAAAGGCGAAGTACTTCCAACTAAAGCTGCTAAAGCAGAAGTAAAGGAAGGGAGCGATAAATAATGTTAATGCCAAAGAGAGTAAAGCGTCGTAAACAGTTCCGTGGTACTATGACAGGAAAAGCCATGAGAGGCAATAAGATTACTTACGGTGAATATGGTATTGTCGCTTTAGAACCAGCATGGATCAAATCAAACCAGATTGAAGCTGCCCGTATTGCTATGACACGTTATATCAAGCGTGGTGGTAAAGTTTGGATTAAAATTTTCCCAGATAAACCAGTAACTACAAAACCAGCAGAAACTCGAATGGGTTCCGGTAAAGGAACACTCGAATACTGGGTTGCAGTTGTTAAGCCAGGACGTGTATTGTTTGAAATCGCAGGCGTTTCAGAAGAAATCGCAAAAGAAGCTTTACGTCTTGCTTCACACAAGTTACCAGTTAAGTGTAAGATCGTTTCTCGTGCAGATTTAGAAGGCGGTGATAACAGTGAAAATTAATAAATATGTAGAAGATTTAAAGGCAAAATCAGCTGCAGAATTGAATGATGAATTAGTAGCTGCTAAAAAGGAACTTTTCAATTTAAGATTCCAGAACGCAACAAATCAGTTAGATAATACTAGCAGAATTAAAGAAGTTAGAAAGAATATCGCAAGAATTCAGACAGTTATGTCAGAAGTTGCTTCCAAATAATTCATTGATTTAGGAATCTGAGAAAGGAGAATAGTATCGTGGAAAGAAATTTAAGAAAAACACGTATCGGTAAAGTTGTAAGTGACAAGATGGATAAGACTATCGTTGTAGCTGTACAGGATAACGTAAAGCATCCATTATACAAGAAAATTGTTAAGAGAACATATAAATTAAAAGCTCATGATGAAAACAACGAATGTGGTATTGGTGATACAGTAAAAGTTATGGAAACAAGACCATTATCTAAAGATAAGAGATGGAGACTTGTAGAAATCATCGAGAAGGCTAGATAGTAGAAAGGAGTATTATTATGATTCAGCAGGAAACAAGACTTAAAGTCGCTGATAATACAGGCGCTAAGGAATTGCTTTGCATCAGAGTAATGGGCGGTTCTACTAGAAGATATGCAAACATCGGTGACATAATCGTTGCTTCAGTCAAAGAAGCAACACCAGGCGGTGTTGTTAAAAAAGGTGATGTAGTAAAGGCCGTTGTTGTTCGTACCGTAAAAGGCGCACGTCGTAAAGACGGTTCTTATATCAAGTTTGATGAGAACGCTGCAGTTATTATCAAAGATGACAAGACACCAAAGGGAACCCGTATTTTTGGACCAGTAGCAAGAGAGCTAAGAGATAAACAGTTTATGAAAATTGTTTCTTTAGCACCAGAAGTATTATAGGAGGTGCAGTATGTCAGCCAGTAAGATTAGAAAAGGTGATTTAGTTAGAGTAATCACTGGAAAAGATAAAGATAAAGAAGGCAAAGTATTGTCTGTTAATGCAAAGAACCACACTGTACTTGTTGAAGGAATCAACATGGTTTCCAAGCATACAAAGCCAAATGCACAGAACCAGACAGGCGGTATTGTAAGCCAGGAATCTTCTATTGATATTTCAAACGTTATGTTAGTAGTTGACGGAAAAGCAACAAGAGTTGGTTTCAAAGTAGAAGATGGTAAAAAAGTGCGTGTTGCAAAGGCAACAGGTAAGGTTATTGATTAATTAGAGAGGAGGACCGTAAAGTGAGCAGACTTAAAGACACTTACAATAATGAAATTGTAGATGCATTAATGAAGAAGTTTGGATACAAGAATATTATGCAGGTACCTAAGCTTGATAAGATTGTAATTAACATGGGTGTTGGTGAAGCAAAGGATAACGCTAAGGTGTTAGACGCAGCTGTAAAAGACCTCGAAACAATCTCTGGCCAGAAGGCTGTTTTAACAAGAGCAAAGAAGTCAGTCGCTAACTTCAAGATCAGAGAAGGTCTTGCAATTGGATGTAAGGTTACACTGAGAGGGGAAAAGATGTACGAATTCCTTGATCGTCTTGTAAACCTTTCACTTCCTAGAGTACGTGACTTTAGAGGTGTAAACCCTAATTCATTCGATGGAAGAGGTAACTACGCTCTCGGAATCAAAGAACAGATCATCTTCCCGGAAATCGAATATGATAAGGTTGATAAGGTTAGAGGTATGGACATTATCTTTGTTACTACTGCTAACACAGACGAAGAAGCTCGTGAATTATTGACATTATTCAACATGCCGTTTAAGAAATAGTTAGGAGGGCACTTATGGCTAAAACATCTATGAAGATTAAGCAGCAGAGAAAGGCTAAATTTTCAACACAGGAATATAACCGCTGTAGAGTTTGTGGTCGTCCACATGCTTATTTAAGAAAATATGGCGTTTGCAGAATCTGTTTCCGTGAATTAGCTTATAAGGGAGAAATCCCAGGCGTAAAGAAAGCATCCTGGTAGGATACAGCTTTCAAAAGATACACCAGGTTGCGTTGACAAACAGCCCTGGTGTGTGATAGAATAAACAGGTATTATGTGTCCGGACGGATGCATAACATAGAGCAACTCATGTAAGTCGCTTTTAAAACAATCGGTGAGTTTCCATCACCTGATATCATCAATCGCTTCTGCGATTGGTGAAAAGCGATACTGCTAAAGTTTAAGGAGGAAATTTTAAAATGGCAATGAGCGATCCAATCGCAGATATGCTTACAAGAATTCGTAACGCAAATACTGCAAAACATGACACTGTAGATGTACCTTCATCAAAGATGAAATTAGCAATTGCTGAAATTCTTTTCAACGAAGGTTATATTAAGAAATATGAAGTGATTGAAGATGGTATTTTCAAGACAATCCACATCACATTAAAGTATGGTAAGGATAAGAACGAAAAGATCATTACAGGTCTTAAGAGAATTTCAAAACCAGGTCTTAGAGTATACGCTGGAAAAGATGAACTTCCAAGAGTACTCGGAGGATTAGGTGTTGCTATCATTTCAACAAACAAAGGTATTTTAACAGACAAGGAAGCTAGAAAGCAGCAGGTTGGCGGCGAAGTACTGGCTTTCATCTGGTAATGTATAAATTGAAGGAGGTGCGGGCATGTCACGTATAGGAAGAATGCCTATCGCTATACCTGCTGGTGTTACCGTAGATATAGCAGAAAATAATAAGGTTACTGTAAAAGGACCAAAGGGAACACTCGAAAGAGTTTTGCCGGCAGAAATGGAAATTAAGAAAGACGGCGAGACAGTCGTTGTTACAAGACCAAATGATTTAAAGAAGATGAAATCATTACATGGTCTCACAAGAACACTTATCAATAACATGGTAATCGGTGTTTCTGAAGGATATACAAAAGAACTTGAAGTTAATGGTGTTGGTTACAGAGCACAGAAGCAGGGTAACAAGTTAGTTCTCGCTCTTGGATATTCACATCCTGTAGAAATAATCGATCCGGAAGGTCTGGAAACAGCTGTTGACGGAAACAAGATTATTGTTAAAGGTATCGATAAAGAAAAGGTCGGCCAGTACGCTGCTGAAATCAGAGCTAAGAGAGCTCCTGAACCATATAAGGGTAAGGGAATTAAGTATGCTGATGAAGTAATCAGACGTAAAGTTGGTAAGACTGGTAAGAAATAATTAAAGGAGTGAACAAAGATGGTTAGTAAAGAATCAAGAGCGGTTATCCGTGAAAAAAAGCACAAGAGATTACGTAATCGTTTTGCTGGTACAGCTGAAAGACCACGTCTTGCTGTATTTAGAAGTAACAATCATATGTATGCTCAGATTATTGACGATACAGTTGGAAATACATTAGTAGCAGCTTCAACACTTGAAAAGAGTGTAAAGGCTGAACTTGAGAAGACTAACAACGTTGATGCAGCAGCATATTTAGGAACAGTTATCGCAAAGAGAGCATTAGAAAAAGGTATTTCAACTGTTGTCTTTGACAGAGGCGGATTCATATATCAGGGTAAAGTTAAAGCATTAGCAGAAGCAGCAAGAGAAGCTGGTCTGGAATTCTAGTCGAGGAGGAACACACATGAAACGTACAATTATTGATGCTAGTCAGTTAGAATTAGAAGAAAAAGTAGTATCAATTAAGCGTGTAACTAAGGTTGTAAAGGGTGGACGTCACATGAGATTTGCAGCTTTAGTAGTTGTCGGTGATGGCAATGGTCACGTTGGTGCTGGTTTAGGCAAGGCTATGGAAATTCCAGAAGCCATTCGTAAGGGCAAAGAAGATGCTATGAAGAAGCTTATTGAAGTACCGGTTGATGCAAACAACAGCATTCCACATGATAATATAGGTAAGTTTGGCAGTGCTTCTGTATTACTTAAGAAGGCTCCAGAAGGTACTGGTATCATCGCAGGCGGTCCTGCACGAAACGTGCTTGAACTTGCAGGTCTTAAGAATATCCGTACAAAGTCATTAGGCTCAAACAACAAGCAGAATGTAGTACTTGCTACAATCAAAGGTTTGTCAGAGTTGAAAACTCCAGAAGAAGTAGCCAGACTTCGCGGTAAATCTGTAGAAGAAATCTTAGGCTAGGCTTAATAGGAGGAAATCAAAATGGCAGATAAATTAAAAATTACTTTAGTAAAATCTACAATTGGTGCTGTTCCGAAGCATGTAAAGACAGTTGAAGCTCTTGGCTTAAAGAAGCTTAACAAGACTGTTGAACTTCCGGACAACAAAGCAACAAGAGGTATGATTCAGCAGGTAAGACACTTAGTAAAAGTGGAAGAAATCTAATGACAGGAGGTGCAACAATGGACTTATCTAACTTAAAGGCTGCAGAAGGCTCAGTTCAGAGTGATAACTTCAGAAGAGGCCGTGGACATGGTTCAGGAAATGGTAAGACAGCTGGTAAGGGCCATAAGGGACAGAAGGCTCGTTCAGGAGCTCCAAGACCAGGCTTTGAAGGTGGTCAGATGCCATTATACAGAAGAATTCCAAAGAGAGGATTCACAAATAGAAATACTTTAGAAATCGTAGGTATTAATGTAAGTGCCCTTGAAAGATTCGATAACGATGCAGTAGTAACAGTTGACGAGTTAATCGCAACAGGTATCGTAAAGAATCCTAGAGATGGTGTAAAGATTCTTGGTAATGGTGAACTTACAAAGAAGCTTACAGTAAAAGCAAATGCTTTCTCAGAAGGCGCAAAAGCTAAAATCGAAGCACTTGGCGGAACCTGCGAGGTGATTTAATGTTTAAAACACTTCAGAAAGCATTAAAAGTAAAAGAAGTTAGGCAGAAATTATTATATACGCTTGCGTTATTAGTAGTAGTCAGAATCGGTTGCCAGATCCCTATTCCGGGAACCGATTCCAGTGTAATTTCGCAAATTTTAGGTTCATTTGATTCAGATGATGCTATGGGGTTCTTTAGTGCTTTTACAGGTGGCTCATTTGAGAACATGTCATTGTTCGCATTAAACATTACACCATACATCACATCATCCATTATCATGCAGCTTTTAACCATCGCTATTCCGCGTCTGGAAGAACTGCAGAGAGATGGTGAAACAGGAAGAAAGAAAATTGCAGAGATTACACGTTATCTGACAATTGCACTTTCTATTATTGAGTCTCTTGCCATGGCAATTGGCTTTGGTAATCAGGGATTATTCGGGGATACTTCATCCAAAGCACAGTATTTCCTTGTGATTTTAACAGCGGTTGTTACCATGACAGCCGGTTCAGCACTCCTTATGTGGTTTGGTGAAAGAATCACAGAAAACGGTGTCGGAAATGGTATTTCTATCATCCTTATGATTAATATCATTGCAAGAATTCCGGATGACCTTATGAATCTGTTTGAATCAAAGGTTATGATTACGGAAGCAAACGGAAGATCAGTACTTGGTGCTGCATCTGCTGCAATCATTATCCTTGCAGTTATCATTGCAATGATTGCTTTTATCGTTATATTAAATGGTGGTGAGAGAAGAATCCCGGTACAGTATGCAAAGAAAGTACAGGGAAGAAAGATGTTAGGCGGTCAGTCAAGCCATATTCCATTAAAGGTAAATACCAGTGGTGTTATCCCGGTTATCTTCGCATCTTCACTGATGCAGTTTCCGGTTATCATTTCATCTATTCTTGGTAAACAGCCTGGTGATGGAACCTTATGGGGAAAAGTTTTAAAACTTTTAAGTCAGGGTTACTGGTTTGATATTTCTAATCCAAGAGCATTTGCGTATACCCTTGGATATGTGCTTTATGCAGTATTAGTTATCGCATTTGCATATTTCTATACATCCATTACCTTTAATCCGATAGAAGTGGCTAATAACATTAAAAAGCAGGGCGGATTTATTCCGGGTATCAGACCTGGTAAACCGACCGAAGAATATTTGACAAAATTACTTAACAACATCGTATTTATCGGTGCTGTGGGACTTTTAATCGTTGCAACTATTCCACTTGTATTTTCAGGCATATTTGATGCGAAAGTATCATTTGGCGGAACCTCATTAATTATCGTTGTTGGTGTTATTCTTGAGACTCTTAATAAGATTAGTGCGATGATGGTAGTCCGCAACTATAAAGGATTTTTGGACGATTAATACGATATGGTTCACATTCGTGGCCAGATATATAAAACCCGCAGAAGATATACCTTTTGCGGGTTTTTTTAAATATAAGAAAGGCGGTGCATATATGAAGATTATTATGTTAGGTGCGCCTGGTGCCGGAAAAGGAACTCAGGCAAAAATGCTTGCAGATAAATATAAGATTCCACATGTTTCAACAGGAGATATATTTCGTGCAAATATAAAGAACGGAACGGAATTAGGAACTAAGGCAAAAGTATATATGGATCAGGGAATGTTAGTACCTGATGAACTGACTTGCGACCTCGTGGTAGATAGAATTAAGCAGGATGACTGCAAAGACGGATATATTCTGGATGGATTCCCACGGACAATTCCACAGGCAGAATGTCTGGACAAAGCACTGGATGCTTTGAATGATAAGATTGATTTTGCAGTCAATGTGGAAGTGCCGGATGAAAACATCATTCGCAGAATGTCCGGAAGAAGAGCATGTTTATCATGTGGAAGAACATATCATATTGTATATAATCCGCCGAAAGAAGAAGGAATCTGTGATGAGTGCAAAAAAGAGCTTGTTTTAAGAGATGATGATAAGCCGGAAACAGTCGAAAAGAGACTGAAGGTATATCATGAACAGACACAGCCGCTGATTGATTATTACAGAAATAAAGGTGTACTTGCTGAAGTGGATGGAACCAGAGATATGCAGGAAGTATTTACTGCAATTACAGATGTTTTGGAAGCTTAAAGAGGCGATCACATGTCAGTAACAATAAAATCTCAAAGAGAAATTGAACTTATGCGCCATGCAGGAAAATTGCTCGGACAGACGCTGAAGCAGTTAGAAGAAGCAGTCAGACCGGGAATGTCCACATGGGAACTAAATCAAATTGGTGAAGAAATTATAAGAGGATATGGCTGTATCCCGTCTTTTCTTAATTATAACGGATATCCGGCCTCTATCTGTATTTCACTGAATGATGAAGTAGTACATGGAATACCGCGGAAAGATTTCATCATTCAGGAAGGCGATATTGTGAGCATGGACGCGGGACTTATCTATCAGGGATATCATGCAGATGCTGCAAGAACAGTAGGAGTCGGCGAAATAACAGAAAATGCAAGAAAACTCATAGAAGTCACCAGACAGAGCTTTTTTGAAGGAATCAGGCAGGCAAAACAGGGAAATCATCTCTATGATATTTCCGGTGCCATCGGCGATTACGCAGAAAGCTTCGGATATGGTGTGGTGAGGGATTTAGTCGGACATGGAATTGGAAAAAATCTGCATGAAGATCCACAGATTCCAAATTTCCGGCAAAGAAGAAGAGGATTAAAACTTCAGGCAGGAATGACACTTGCCATAGAGCCTATGGTAAATGAAGGCAGTCCGGATGTGTGCTGGGCAGATGATGACTGGACAGTAATGACAGAAGACTGTTCCCTGTCAGCTCATTATGAAAATACAGTACTTATTACAGACGGCGAACCGGAGATTCTTACATTGGCTGAATCACTGTAAATATAAAAGAAGAGATTAGGAGGTTGAAAAAATGTCAAAATCTGATTTAATTGAAATGGAAGGAACAATCGTAGAAAAGCTTCCAAACGCAATGTTTAAGGTGGAACTGGAGAATGGTCATGTTGTGCTTGCCCACATCAGTGGCAAACTCAGAATGAACTTTATCCGTATCCTTCCGGGAGACAAAGTTAAGATTGAACTTTCCCCATATGATTTAAACAAAGGACGTATTATCTGGAGAGATAAATAAGAAACACTGCAAAAAAATGAAAAATATGCTTGTTTTTTTGTAAAAACTATGATATAGTCTTAAATGGACTTTTTTGAAAGGAGGATTTTGCTGTGAAGGTTAGATCATCAGTTAAACCTATTTGTGAAAAATGCAAAGTCATTAAAAGAAAGGGAGCAATCAGAGTAATCTGTGAAAATCCTAAGCACAAGCAGAGACAGGGCTAATTATGGCAGTCCGGCATTGATACTGTCTATTGTCAATGTCATGTAACAGTTAATTTTGCGGCTGCAGCAATGGAACACCAGGGTGCGTGGTAAAAGGAAACACTCTCATTCCTTACCGGGTGTCGATGGGAAGAAGTTGCTTCAATATAAAAAATAATAAAATAATAACTAAAAACTCGTAAATGTGGAACGCACACATTTCAGACGCAGAGACTTTATGCGGGCTGCGTAATCTGCAGGTTTACGAAAGAATTTTGATGGAGGTTGTACACACATGGCTCGTATTTCAGGTGTTGATTTACCAAGAGAAAAGCGTATCGAGATAGGATTAACCTATATCTACGGTATCGGAAGAGTTAGCGCAACAAAGATTCTTGAGGCAGCTAATGTTAATCCGGATACAAGAGTAAGAGACTTAACAGATGATGAAGTTAAGAGAATCAGTGCAGTTATCGATGAACATCACACAGTAGAAGGTGATTTAAGAAGACAGATTGCATTAAACATTAAAACATTACAGGAAATCGGATGTTACAGAGGCATTCGTCATAGAAAAGGACTTCCTGTTCGTGGTCAGAAGACAAAGACAAACGCAAGAACAAGAAAAGGTCCTAAGAAGACAGTAGCAAATAAGAAGAAGTAGTATTTAGTTATTAATTTAGATAGATTAAATATTTAGATTTTTCTTAGCAGTTTACAAATTATTATCATTATAGAAAGGTAACCCACATAAGGGAAGGTTAGTTTAAAATGGCTAAAGTTACAAAAAAAGTGACAAAGAAGCGTGTAAAGAAAAACGTTGAACGCGGACAGGCACATATTCAGGCATCATTCAATAACACAATCGTTACAATTACAGATACAGAAGGTAACGCATTATCATGGGCAAGTGCTGGTGGTCTTGGTTTTAAAGGTTCAAGGAAATCTACTCCTTATGCAGCTCAGATGGCAGCTGAAACTGCTACAAAGGCAGCTTTAGTTCACGGCTTAAAATCAGTAGATGTTATGGTAAAAGGTCCAGGTTCAGGAAGAGAAGCAGCAATCCGTGCGCTTTCAGCAAGCGGACTTGATGTTACAAGTATCAAGGATGTTACCCCGGTTCCACATAACGGATGTCGTCCACCAAAGCGCAGAAGAGTCTAATAGGAGGTGCACATAGATGGCAGTTAATAGAGTTCCTGTTCTTAAAAGATGCAGATCACTTGGTCTTGATCCAATCTACTTAGGAATAGATAAGAAATCAAATAGAGAGTTAAAGAGAGCAAACAGAAAGATCAGTGAATATGGTCTTCAGTTAAGAGAAAAACAGAAAGCAAAATTCATATATGGCGTTTTAGAGAAACCTTTCAGAAACTATTTTGCAAAGGCTTCCAAAATGAAAGGTCAGTCTGGTGAAAACCTTATGATTTTACTGGAAAGCAGACTTGACAATGTTGTATTCCGTTTAGGACTTGCAAGAACAAGAAAAGAAGCAAGACAGATCGTTGACCACAAGCACGTTTTAGTAAACGGCAAGTGTGTAAATATTCCTTCTTATCTTGTAAAAGCTGGTGATACAATCGAAATCAGAGAAAAGAGCAAATCTTCTCAGAGATATAAAGATATCCTTGAAGTTACAGAAGGAAGAATGGTTCCTGAATGGTTAGAAGCTAACCACGAAGCTTTAAGCGGTGTTGTAAAACAGTTACCGGAAAGAGAAAACATCGATGTACCGGTTGATGAAATGTTAATCGTCGAATTATATTCAAAATAAGATTTTAAATTTGGCAGCTTGCAGGGCATTCTATGCCTTGTGGGCAAGCCATCTTTTCTTAACAAGAAGTTTGATATGGATTGATATTTTGATTATTTCAAAGAAGGAGGGGCTTTATAGTGTTCGATTTTGAAAAACCTAATATTGAAATTGTAGAGATTTCAGAAGATAAGAGATATGGTAAGTTTGTGGTAGAGCCACTTGAAAGAGGTTATGGTACAACACTTGGCAATTCTTTAAGAAGAATTATGCTGTCATCCCTTCCGGGTGCTGCAGTAAGCCAGATTAAAATTGACGGCGTTCTGCATGAATTCAGTTCAATTCCGGGAGTAAAAGAAGATGTCACAGAAATTATTCTGAACATTAAAAACCTTGCAATTAAGAACAACAGCGACACAAATGAACCAAAAGTTGCATATATCGAATACAGCGGTGAAGGCGTTGTCACAGCAGCGGATATTCAGACAGACCCTGATATCGAAATCTTAAATCCTGATTTGGTTATCGCAACACTTAGTGGCGGAGCTGATACTAAATTATATATGGAGCTGACCATTACAAAGGGAAGAGGTTATGTCAGTGCAGATAAAAATAAGAACGATGAACTTCCAATCGGAGTAATTGCCGTAGATTCTATCTATACACCGGTAGAACGTGTAAATCTTGCAATCGAGAATACGCGTGTCGGTCATATTACTGATTATGACAAACTCACACTTGATGTTTATACAAATGGTACACTGGCTCCGGATGATGCTGTAAGCCTTGCAGCAAAGGTTTTAAGCGAGCATCTGAATCTGTTTATTGATCTTTCTGAAAATGCCAAGACAGTAGATGTTATGGTAGAAAAAGAAGAAGATCCAATCGACAGAGTATTAGAGATGAACATTGACGAACTGGAACTTTCCGTTCGTTCCTATAACTGTTTAAAGAGAGCTGGAATCAACACCGTAGAAGAACTGATTAACAGAAGTTCAGATGATATGATGAAGGTTCGTAACTTAGGACGTAAGTCTTTAGAAGAAGTACTGAATAAGCTGAAAGAATTAGGTCTTTCACTTAAGAGCGGAGATGACTAATCGACCGCAGGTAATACATGATTTATGGAATATAAAAGCAGATATCCGATAAGACCGAAGAGTGCGGGTATTTGTTCCACAAATGGAGGTTAAATTAAAATGGCTGGAAATAGAAAGCTTAGCAGAACATCTGCACAGAGAAAAGCATTAATCAGAGCACAGGTAACAAGCTTAATCGCTAATGGAAAGATTGTTACAACAGAGGCAAAGGCAAAAGAAGTACGCAAAGTAGCTGAAGGTTTAATTGCCCTTGCAGTAAAAGAGAAAGACAACTTTGAAGAAGTTACTGTTCAGGCTAAAGTTCCTGTAAAGGATGAAAATGGCAAGAGAGTAAAAGAAGTTGTTGACGGAAAGAAAGTAACAAAATACGAAACAGTTGAAAAGACAATCAAGAAAGACAAGCCTTCAAGACTTCACGCAAGAAGAAAAATGCAGGCAGTTCTTTATTCTGTAAAGGATGTTCCTACACAGGCAGCCGGCAGAAAGAAGAATACAAAGGTTGTTGATTTAACAGACAAGTTATTCACAGAAATCGCTCCTAAGTATGCAGATCGTAACGGTGGTTACACAAGAATCATCAAGATCGGTCTCAGAAAAGGTGATGCAGCAATGGAAGTTGTACTTGAATTAGTATAATTTGAAAGAATATCCGGGAACAGGTGTTAGACCTGTTCCTTTTTTCGATTCTACTGATTGTTTTTCTCGGAAAGGCAGGATAGTATTTGCAATATGTGCTGGATTCAGATATAATAGAAAAAAGATAAGTGTCTTATATAGGCATATGATATGGAGGGAATATGGACAAGAATTTAGATAAGAAATATTTAAAACTGCTGGCAGAGAAATATCCGAGTGCAGCAGCTGCAAAGAGTGAAATAATAAATCTGACGGCGATCATGAGTCTTCCAAAGGGAACAGAATACTTTTTCAGTGATATACATGGAGAATATGAAGCATTTCTGAATCTGCTCAGAAGTGCATCTGGAACGATTATGGATAAAATCCGGATCTATTTTTCTGATTCCATGACAGCAGAAGAACAGGAAAATTTTGCACATCTGATTTATTTTCCGGAAGAAACACTGAAGCTGTACCAGGCACAGGGACTTGATAATGAGAAGCAGAAAATCCTCATCTTTCGTCTGATTCGTTTGTGTAAGGAGCTTTCATCCAAATACACCAGGTCAAAGGTCAGAAAAAAACTTCCGGCAGATTATGGTTATGCGATTGAAGAACTGTTGAACGTAGATACGGACGAGATGGATAAAAAGAGATATTATGATGAAATCATTAATTCAATCATTGATTCCACTTCCGGTTCAGATTTTATTACCCATCTGTGTATTCTGGCACAGAGACTTGCGGTGGATAAACTGCATATTATCGGAGATATTTTTGACAGAGGACCGAGAGCCGACATTATTATGAACGAACTCATGAATTTCCCGGATGTAGATATCCAGTGGGGAAATCATGATATTTCCTGGATGGGAGCAGCCTGCGGAAACCTTGCACTGGTTGCAAACGTTGTCCGGATTGCAGTAAGTTATAATAATTTTGATGTACTCGAAGATGGATATGGAATTAATATGCGACCATTATCCATGTTCGCTTCCCGTGTATACAAAAATGATGAATGTAAGGGATTTACGCCAAAACTTCTGGACGAAAATGTTTATGATAACGTGGATATCCAGCTGGCAGCCAAGATGCATAAGGCAATCGCCATTATCCAGTTTAAGCTGGAAGGACAGATTATTGAGCGTCATCCGGAATATAAAATGGATGACAGAAATGTGCTGAAAAAAATTAATTATGAAAAGAAAACCGTTACGATTGAAGGTGTGGAATATCCATTGAAGGATACTACATTCCCGACCATCGATCCAAAGAAACCGCTGGAACTGACGGAAGGAGAGCAGGAACTCCTGTATACCTTAGTAACTTCATTCCGTCATTCGGAATTATTTAACCGCCATGTGGAATTCCTGTATAACAAAGGTTCGATGTATACCTGTTGTAATTCCAACCTTTTATATCATGGATGTATACCAATGAACCAGGACGGAACATTTACGGAAATTACACTGGATGGAAAACATTATTACAAGGGAAAAGCACTTCTTGATTATATGAATCAGATTGTGAAGGATGCATATTATACAAAAGACAGAAATGCCGTGGATTTCATGTGGTATTTATGGTGCGGAAGAAATTCTTCCGTATATGGAAAGAGCAAGATGTCCGCATTTGAGGGATATTTTATCGAAGGCACAGATGCAAGGAAAGAAATTTACAATCCGTATTATAAATTAAGCAATGACGAGAAAATCTGTGATATGATTTTCTGTGAATTTGGCTTAAATCCGGATACGTCCCATATTATTAACGGTCATGTGCCGGTAAAATTAAAAGATGGAGAAAGCCCGGTAAAGGCGAATGGAAAGCTCTACGTCATTGATGGGGGAATTTCCAAAGCATATCGTACAAAGACGGGAATCGCAGGATATACCCTGATTTTCAATTCCCATCATATCGCACTTGCGGAGCATACGATTGCCTCAAAAGACAGGGTGCTTGCAGGACAGAACAGCTATATTAATTATAAAGTATCTCCGGTCATGAAAATTACGGAGCGCATGAAGGAGAGAGTGAGAGTTGCCGATACCGATACCGGTGCAATGCTCAGGGAACGAATCAAAGATTTAAAAATGCTGGTAAAAGCATATGAAGATGGACAGGTGTAATGGTGTAAACAATGCAAAAAATTGTGCAAATCAAAGATTTAATTCATAAATTTGTGGATACAGATGCAGAAGGAAATGTTACGGGAGAAAAAAATGCGGTAGATTCGGTATCGCTTGATGTAGAAAAGGGAGAATTTATAGCGATCCTGGGGCATAATGGCTCTGGGAAATCAACTCTGGCGAAACATATCAATGCGATATTAATGCCGACTTCCGGAATTTTGTATGTGAATGGAAAAGATACTGCAGATGCCAGGAACATCTGGGATATCAGGCAAAGTGCAGGAATGGTATTCCAGAATCCGGATAATCAGATTATTGAAACCGTTGTGGAAGAGGACGTTGGTTTCGGACCGGAAAATCTCGGAGTAGAAACAGAAGAGATCTGGAAAAGGGTGGAATCTGCCCTGGGAAAAGTCGGAATGCTTGAGTTTCGGAAACATTCCCCGTCAAGACTGAGCGGCGGACAGAAGCAGAGAGTTGCGATTGCCGGTGTCCTTGCCATGCATCCGGACTGCATCGTACTCGATGAGCCGACCGCCATGCTGGATCCGCATGGCAGGAAGGAAGTAATACAGACCTTAAAGGAATTAAATGAAAAAGAAAAAGTAACCATTATTCTGATTACACATCATATGAATGAAGCTGCCCTTGCGGATAAAATATTTGTTATGAATGAGGGTAAGATCGCTTTGCAGGGAACTCCGAAAGAGGTCTTTTCGCATTATGATGAAATGAAAAAAATCGGACTGGATGTGCCGGTTTCCACTGAAATAGCCCATGGCCTGAAAAAGTATGGATGGCATATGCCGGATGATATTATTTCCGAAGAAGAACTGTTAGACAGTATAAAAAAGAATCTTCCGGAAAAAGCAGAGAAGGGCACAGAACATAGAGTGGAGCAGAAAAACGAATCGAAAGCAGAAAAGGACAACAGGGAGGCACAGCAGCAGAAGGATTCAGGCGAAGTTATACTTTCCCTGCGTGATGTGAATTATATTTATTCTGCGGATACCGTATATCGCAGGCATGCGTTAAAAAATGTCAGTCTGGATATTTGGAAAGGAGAATTTATCGCAGTAATCGGACATACCGGTTCGGGTAAATCCACGCTGATTCAGCATTTAAACGGTTTAAACAAACCGTCCTCCGGAAAAATTCTGTACAAGGGACAGGATATCAGCGAAAAATCTTTTAAATTAAGTGATTTGCGCAAGAAAGTGGGGCTGGTATTTCAGTATCCGGAGTACCAGCTCTTTGAAACGACAGTATTGCTGGATGTGGCATTTGGACCGAAAAATCTGGGCTGTGACAGGGAACAGGCAGAACAGCAGGCAAGGGAAGCACTGGCTCTTGTCGGGCTTCCGGAAGAATGTTATGAAATGTCCCCGTTTGAATTGAGTGGAGGGCAGAAGAGAAAAGCTGCGATTGCCGGTGTCCTTGCCATGAATCCGGAGGTGCTGATTCTGGATGAGCCTACCGCAGCACTGGATCCGTACGGAAGGGATGAAATTCTGTCCATACTGGAAGATTTGCACCGTAAGAAGAACATTACCATTTTGCTGGTTTCACACAGCATGGATGAGGTGGCAAGATTTGCACAGCGAATCATTGTAATGGATAAAGGAGAAATCCTTATGGATGGTACTCCGGCAGACATTTTCCGCAGGCATAAAGAGCTGGAGGAGATTGGGCTGGCGGCACCACAGGCAATGTATATAATGAAAGAATTAAAGGAATACGGACTTCCGGTGGATACAGAGATATTTACACCACAGGAAGCTGTAAAAGAAATAAACAGAATCAGAGATGGAGCAGAACAACGATGAAAGATATTACATTGGGACAATATTATCCTGCAGATTCCATAATACACAGGCTGGACCCCAGAGTAAAGCTTCTGGCGGTGATCTGTTATACCCTGTTTTTATTTATAAATGATACGTTTATTAGTTACCTGCTCAATATAGCAGTACTGACGGGCATAGTAATACTGACCAGAGTTCCTTTCCGGCAGATTGTAAAAGGCATAAAGTCAATCCTGTTTTTATTGCTTTTCAGTGTTGTCTTTACCGTATTATTTACGAAGGGAGAGGATATTCTTTTTGAATATGGAATTATCGTCATATCCGTACAGGGACTTCTTCTGGCATTAAAAATATGCATCAGAATTTTTCTTCTGATTATGATGTCAACCGTACTCACACTGTCAACGACTCCGACAGATCTTGCGGACGGACTTGAAAAATCCTGTGGATTTTTAACAAAAATTCATGTTCCGGTGCATGAAATTGCAATGATGATAACCATTGCATTGAGATTTATACCGATTCTTATGGAGGAAACGGATAAAATCATGAAAGCACAGAAGGCAAGAGGGGCGGATTTTGAAAATGGCAATCTGATTGAACGGGCAAAGAGTCTTGTACCAATCTTTATTCCGTTAATAGTTTCATCCGTAAGAAGGGCAATGGATCTTGCGATGGCAATGGAAGCAAGATGTTACCGGGGAGGTGACGGAAGAACAAAGATGAAACCGCTGACTTACCGGAAAAGAGATAAGATGGCATATCTGATTATGTTTCTTTACATGGTTGGAATGACTGCCATAAAGATATTAATTTAAGCAGATGAGGAAAGAAATGTCAAAACGAGTTTTTTTAAGAATAGCATATGATGGGACGAATTATCATGGCTGGCAGATACAGGATAATGGAATCACGGTGGAAGAAATCATCAACAGGAAGCTGACAGAGCTTCTGGGAGAAAAGATAGCAGTCATCGGGGCAAGCCGTACCGATTCCGGAGTGCATGCACTGGGGAATGTTGCGGTATTTGATACGGACACAAGGATTCCGGCAGATAAAATATCTTTTGCGTTAAACCAGAGACTGCCGGAGGATATCCGCATACAGGAATCAAAGGAGGTAGCCGGAGATTTCCATCCGCGTTTCTGCAACAGCCGGAAAACCTATGAATATAAGATTTTAAACAGGCGGTTTGCCATGCCGACAGAACGTTTGTATTCCCATTTTGTATACATGCCGCTTGATTTTGAGAAGATGAAAGAAGCGGCGGAATATATTGTCGGGGAGCATGACTTTAAGAGTTTCTGTTCCACGAGAACCCAGGTGGAAAACACTGTCCGCACTGTATATTCGTTGGAACTGGACAAGAAAGGCGATATGATATATATCCGTATCTGTGGAAATGGATTCCTCTACAACATGGTAAGAATCATTGTCGGGACACTGATGAAAGTAGGACTTGGATTTTATCCGCCGGAGCATGTCCGGGAAATTATCGCAGCAAAAGACCGGAATGCTGCCGGACCGAAAGCCGCAGCCTGTGGGCTGACATTAATCCGGCTGGAATATGAAGACATGGATTATGAGAGGAAAAATTAATAAAACAGATTGACAAAACTGGTAAACTAAGATATAATACTAAATTGTGGCAGCATACAGAACGGCTGATTACCGCTTTGATATGTTTTCACGTTTCGCGTAGATGTCCGTGTTTTACACAGGCGGACAGACATGTTGGAGGAACTGCATTGCAGTTCGGGTTTCTCTTATTTTTAAAAATATCAGAAGCCAAGAATATCTATTAATCAAAGTTTACAGGAGGAAAAACCAATGAAAACTTTTATGGCTAGTCCAGAAAAAATTGAAAGAAAATGGTATGTAGTTGATGCAGAAGGACAGACATTAGGTCGTCTTGCTTCAGAAGTTGCTAAGGTTTTAAGAGGAAAGAACAAACCGGAGTACACACCACACGTTGATACAGGTGATTATGTAATCGTTATCAATGCTGATAAGATTAAAGTTACAGGTAAGAAGTTAGATCAGAAAATGTATTATCATCACTCAGATTATGTTGGCGGATTAAAAGAAGCTACATTAAGAGAAATGATGCAGAAGAAGCCTGAAAAGGTAATCGAACTCGCAGTTAAGGGAATGCTTCCAAAGGGACCTTTAGGAAGACAGATGTATACAAAGCTTCATGTATACGCTGGTGCTGAACATCCACATGCAGCTCAGAAACCAGAAGTTTTAACATTTTAATCGGCGATAGGAGGAAATTACAATGGCTAAATCTAACGATAAGTTCTACGGAACAGGAAGAAGAAAAAAGAGCATTGCCAGAGTTTACTTAGTACCTGGTACAGGCAAGGTTACAATCAATAAAAGAGACATTGATGAATATTTCGGACTTGAAACATTAAAGGTTATCGTTCGTCAGCCTTTAGTTGCTACAGAAACAGTAGACAAGTATGATGTATTAGTAAATGTAAAAGGTGGCGGTTACACAGGTCAGGCTGGTGCTATCAGACATGGTGTATCAAGAGCTTTATTACAGGCAGATGCAGATTTCAGACCTACCTTAAAGAAGGCTGGATTCTTAACAAGAGACCCAAGAATGAAGGAAAGAAAGAAGTACGGCTTAAAAGCAGCAAGACGTGCTCCACAGTTCTCAAAGAGATAATAAGAAGAAAATTGATTTTTTTGAAGAATACCGAAAAAGCCCCGATTTTTGGGGCTTTTTCTTATGTCTTGAAATTTTGAAAAATTGCGAGTTTAGTATCTAAAATAAAGTCGTAGCCACACCATAGCCACATATTAGCCACACTAAATATTAATCCAGCCATAATCTGATGAAAAACATTCTTTTTCTACTATGTATCCTTCTTGTTTTAATTTGTTCAAAAAATCTTTTAAATCATCATAATCAATACAATCATCATCAATATAATCCCATTCATCTTCTATTAAAAATCTATAAGTCATAATATTACCCCTTTCTATCTAATTCATTCATAAGTATGTCGTTGTGTCGGTACAACATATCAACCTTGTTTTGTAATGAGCGTTCTTTGGCTGTTAGTGGGTCTTTATCTTCTTCGGCAGGAGCTTCAGCCTTGCCAGTAAGTTCAGCACCAGTAACTAATAAAGTGTTGATGTAATTAAGTTTTTGTTCATCTGTAAGTTCTATCTTTGGGTACATTGTAGCAACTGGATTAACATATTTGTATTCTTCGGAGTAATCGCCTTTTTTGTCATCAAAGAGGCTTGCATAATAATGGTCTTGTTCAAAACGCAAATGTAATTTACATCTTCGTTTTAACTGAACGATTGGTTCTTTTTGTTCCTTAAATACACCATTGAAAAATTCATCAATCTTTAATACTGATGTCACTATGATTAGTTTGCATTCTAAAACCTTGTTTTTGTATCGGCTTTTAACAGTAGAAGCCGTATTATTGTCTAACATTTTCAATAAGTCGCTTAATCCCATACAACTTGGTCTTAAATCGTCAAGAATAATACAATCTTGTCCTGCATATCCGTCAAGTACATCATTAGAGCCACTTGATACAAATACACTATAACCTTTATCTTCGCACATCATTTGTGCATATGTACTTTTGCCAGTTCCACTTTTTCCAGTAATATAAACACATTCCATATTTCTTTTTGCCCCCTTTATAATATCGGTTCTGTATTTAAATGCATTGTCGATAGATTTCTTATATCTGTCGTATTCGTCAATGGTTATATGTTCGTGATAGTTAAATTCACGAATAACACCACTTACAATGTCATTTATAATTTGAAATTTTCTTGCTTCACCATTAGATTTGTTGATTGCTTTGGTCTTTTCTACTTTCCAGTTGTAATTACTGGTTACTTCGTCTTCGGTGTATTGGTATTTAGTTGGTGCATTTTCGTGGGTAAGATATTTCAACATATCAACCCATTTGCCTTTTACCTTATTTATAAAGTTTTCTTTGATACCTAACCAGTTAGCAATATACTTGGTATCCGTTCCATATTCCAGTCTAATTGCAATATGATAATGAGCCTTTTTAGGTGTTCCTGCCTTATGTTCGGAATTTTTAGTTTCATCAGCTTCATTATAAGTATCTTTGTCGTGCAAGATATAAGCATAATCTTTAAATGGTTTTTGATTGTCTAATACCTTTACAATTTCTTCAATGTTGATGTGTTCTACATCTGATACGATTTCACATAATCTTACTTGCATATACATACCTCCTATAATTTTACTACATACGACAGTAAAACTACGCCGAACAGACAAGCCCACTGTTCGGCTATTTTTCAAGCTTTTCAATGGTTTTACTACGTACTACATTGTTGTTTCATAAGTAGCATGCAAGTTAGAAATCGGTTGTGTTCTTTCTGTATAGCCTTTTTCATTTAAAAAATTTCAATTTTTGATATTTTTTGGAGGAATATAAAAAATTGATTTTGCAAAATCCTTTATTTATAAGGGTTTGCGAGATGTGAGGGGGATAGTGTTGGTACTGGATTGGGCAAGATTTATCAAAAATTGATTTTGTGAGGTAGGATCAAAAATCACACTTTTTATAAGGGAGGTGGAACGAAATGGGAAAGATAATAGAATGTGATGATGACACTTTTTATAATGCTTCTATTGATTTTCTAATTCAAGCATTAGCACAAGAGGGAATTGAAGAGTGTCAAAAGGAAGGTTCGGAAGATACAGATGATGATTTTGCAAAAGTAGAACCATACGAAAGAAAGACAACAGAGGAAAGATAAGAAGAGCCCCACTTTCAAAGGGAAATCTTGCAAAGATTTATATTGAAAGTATAGGGGCTTACACAATCAAGATTGTTTGGCAAGCTTTAGAAGCATAGGCGATTTTGTCATTTTCTTGATTGTGTTTGAGAGGAGGGATTTTATGGCGAAGTTTAGTTTTCATTGTCAATGCTATAAGGCAGGGCAACTTGGAGGAATTGACAAACATAACAGACGATTAAACAAGAACTATATCAGTAATCCAGATATAGACTTGGAACGAAGCAAAGAAAATCGTATTTATATTGCACCGAAGCAATCACTTTATAAAGATTGTAAGGACATTATAAATAAAAAGGTAATTGCAAATGGTGGCAGGGTTACAAAAGCTTCAAACTGGATATGTGAATGTATATTTTCATATCCTGAGGAATTACCGATAGAAAGGCTTGATGAATATAACGATTTAGTTATTAAATATATGGGTGCAAGGCTTGGGGCTGATAATATAGTAATGGCTTGCTGTCATGTGCAAGATGAGGCAGGTGTTCCACACCTACATTTAGATATTATCCCGATAGACAATGGGAAATTATCAAGTAAAACTTTGATAACAAGGGATTTTATAACATCAATACATAGACTAATGCCTATGGTGTTACGAAATCACGGTTTTAATGTAGAAAGTTACAAAGAAACCGAAACCCGTAGAACTGGAGGTTTGAGTGCAAAGGAATATAAAAAGCAAATGGAAGAAGAAAGCAGGGAACTAAACAAGAAACTTGACAATATGGTTAAGGAATATAATGAGTTGGCTGATAAGTATAACAAGTTGGTCGAAGATAAGGAAGCATTGGAACGAAAGAACAGAGATAAGGCATATGAGGTAATAAATCAGCAGGAACGCAACCGATAAAGTGATTGTATAATCTGTGGAATTTGATATAATAGTATCATTAAATTATGGGAGGATTATTATGATGAATGTATATGAACAAGTTGAAAGAAATATAAATGAACTTGTAGAAAATAATGTAGATTGGTCTGCATGTGCAACATCAGAAGAAATGAAGAATGCCAAAGAGGGAAAGCTAACAATAAAGTTTTTTGATAAGGAAATACCGTCAGATTGGCTAAAGGATATAAAAGGAAAAAAGATTTTATGTTTAGCAGGAGCAGGGGGCTTGCAGGCACCTTTGCTTGCTTGTGCAGGAGCAGAAGTAACTGTTTTAGACATTTCTGAAAAGATGTTAGAGAAAGACAGAAAAATAGCAGAAGTGGAGCAGTTAAATATTATAATTGAAAAAGGAAATATGTGTGATTTGTCACGTTTTTCTGATGGTAGTTTTGATTATATATTAAACCCTACTTCGTTAATGTATGTTCCAAATGTAAAACCAGTATTTAAAGAATGTTATCGTGTCTTGAAAAATGGTGGAATATTTATAATGATGGCACCAAGTCCAATAAATTATTTATGTGATTTTATTGATGATGAAAACGGAGGATATTATAAGGCTGTAAATAGAATGCCGTATTGTTCTGCGGATTTTGATAGTTCGAGTAATTGGGTAGAGTATGGACACACTATGGAAGATTATATTGGTGGACAAATTGAAAGTGGATTTGTTATTAATGGTTATAGTGAATGTCAGTTGGAAGATATAACGGAATTACATTTTTTGACCAGAGCAATTAAAATGGGATAACAGTTGGCTTGTTTAAAGAAATTCAAATTTGTAAAATGATACATAGATACTGGACATAGCGCCAGTATCTTTTTTAATCCTAAAAACACCGAAATATTTAGATAAAATATTATATAAATCCCACTTTGCAAAGTGTGGCTACGGAGTTATAATAACTATATCAATTTACTTCTTATTATTCAGCGAAAGGAGGACATTATGAAACTACCTAACGGATATGGAAGTGTTAGCAAGGTTAATAGAAAGAACTTACGGAAGAAGTACATAGCAAGGATTACTACGGATATTGAGATTGATGAACAAGGAAAGAAACATCAGCACAAAAAGACGATAGGCTACTTTGAAACAAAGGAAGAAGCCTTAAATGCCTTGACAAATTACAATATGAATAAAGATGAAGTTAATATTTTGTATAAGAACATTACTTTTGCTAATTTATGGGAAGAATGGCAGAACAGTAAGAAAGTGCAGGCATTGAAATCTGATACTATCAAGGGTTATGAGTTTTCTTATAAGCTGATTACCGATAAAATTAAGAATATGAAGTTTATCGATATTAAGTTTAATGACTTGCAAAATATGATAAATGAATTACTGGGAAATAGAAAAGGTTATCAATCAGTAAGAAAGGTTAAGAACTGTCTTTCACAAATATATAAGTATGCTATTAAGTGTGATATTGTCAGTAAGAATTATGGCGAATTGCTTGATATAGGCAAGAGCCCACGAAAAGGGCAGGCATTGATATTTACTGATGAACAGATAGAACGCTTATGGAAGTTGTATTACGAACAGAACGAAGATACAAGGCTAACTATCGAGATTATGCTTATGTTGATGTATAATGGTTGCCGAATAAGTGAGTTCTTAAATCTTAAAATAGAAGATATGAATTTGAAAGACCAGTATTTCAATGTTACCGATAGTAAGACAGACGCAGGCATAAGACAAGTTCCTATTAGTGACAAGGTTATAAACATCTATGAAAGCATTGTAAATGAAAGGGAAAAAGGATATTTCCTTATTAACCCGAATAATAAAAGGAAATTTACATATGCTA
Source organism: uncultured Lachnospiraceae bacterium (assembly GCA_905193085.1). Lineage (GTDB taxonomy): Bacteria > Bacillota > Clostridia > Lachnospirales > Lachnospiraceae > CAJJNI01. The sequence goes on from CAJJNI010000009.1 coordinate 23,566, forward strand.
ATTTTAGAGATAGTTACTGGGACAGAATGATTGACTTGCTTGGTTGGGATAAGAACTTGACACCACATAATTGCAGAAAGACTTGTATTTCAAAACTTACAAAGGCAGGTGTAAGACCTACATATATTAAATTGATTGTCGGTCATGAGGGCGCATTGGATTTGACAGAAAAGACATACACCTATGTAGACTTTGAAGAACTGTTAAAAGCAATCAATGAAATATAGCCACATTGTAGCCACACCGAGGCTGAAATGCAAGTAAAATCAATAAATCACAATAAGCAAAGAGATAATATCCGCGATTGCTACAGGCAGTGCAGAAACGAAATATTACGTCAAAGGAATGTTTTTATATTCCTTTGGCGTTATTTTTTTCTATGGGATTTATTAGGATATAAGTAATATAAGTTTTGTCTAGTCAAATAAAAAAAGAAAGGGTATAATATATAATAAAAAAGAGCAAATAGAGGTAAGTGTATAAGGTATAAACT
>CAJJNI010000010.1 GCA_905193085.1 uncultured Lachnospiraceae bacterium
TAAGATATAATAAAGCAAATGAAGAATTGCAAAAAAAACAGTAATATTTTTTGAAATTTGAAAAATGTTTTTTTAGTTTTTATGGGAGGATTAAAGTATGGAAACCTGGTTTTATGAAGTAGTCAGCATAGATGGAGATTATGCAAATCTTAAGAGGACAGATGTTGAGGTGAATGACCTTAAGCTGGTAGCAAGAGCACTTCTGCCTGCTGATATTTATGAAGGCTGCAAGCTTAAGTATGAACTTCTGCAATATAAAATTGCAGAGTAGAAATAAGATATATTATTACTAAATTCTCAGGAGAAAGATATGGCTAAGAAACAGAAGGCAGTGTTGTTGTCAGTTATTTGTGCTGTTTTTATTATATTATTAATTTCAATATCAGCAGTATGGCTGTCAGGAAGAAATTCAGTTAAGAAATCTGTTACATTTGAAGCAGGAGATGTGATAGAAGCAGGGCAGTTTTTGAGTAAGAAAAATGGCAGGGCGGCTTTTGCCGGTAATAGTGAAGCGGTGGATAGTTCTGTTCCCGGTGAATATCAGGTCAGTATCAAATGTGGTTTGTTTTCATATAAATGTACTGCAATTATAGAAGATACAATTGCTCCGACTGCAGAAGCTGTTACGGTTTATTATAATGAAGGTGAAACAGTTGAAGCTGAGCAGTTTGTTAAAAATATACAGGATAAGACGAAAACAACAGTTGCATTTGTTAATGAACCTGATTATTCATTTAAGGGTAAACAGGATATAGAAGTTAATATTACTGATGCCGGAGATAACAGTACGGTTGTTAAGTCTGCGATGATTACAAGAGTTGCGCAGACAGAACTTATTATGGAAGCGGGAGATGATTTTCCGCCGTTAGAGGCATTTTTGAAAAATCAAAATCAGGAGGCGGCATTTGTAACAGATGTTAGTAAGATAGATACAAAGCACCCTGCTGAATATGATATAGAAATTGCTGCAAATGGGGTAAATTATACAACAAAGCTTATAATTAAGGACACCATTCCTCCGGTAATTGAGTTTAGAAATTTAAGCGTTTACAATGTTGATACTGTTGGTATCAAAGACTTTGTTGTCAGTGAAAATGATTCTACAGAAATAAAATATAGCTTTGACAAAGAGCCTGATATGACAAAGACAGGAGACCAGAATCTTTTGATTACAGCTTCAGATGAAGGAAATAATATTGTTACTTATGCGGCTGTACTCACTGTTTTGCAGGATACAGAGCCGCCTGTAATTTCAGGTGTAAAAGATAGGGTTTATTTTATCGGTGATTCACCTGATTTTAAATCAGGGATAAAGGTTACAGATAATCATGATAAAGATTTGGAAGTAACGGTTGATTCAAGTCAGGTAAATATGGCGGCAGAGGGAACTTATGTTGTAACATATACTGTGCAGGATATATCTGGAAATGTTGCGACAAATACTGCCAATATTGGTGTCATGAGAGATACAGAACCGCCTGTAATAAGCGGCGCAAAAGATATAACCGCATATGTCGGGGAATCAATTAAATATAAATCAGGAATAAAAGTTACAGATAATCATGATAAAAATTTAACAGTTTCAGTAGATGACAGTAATGTAAATACAAATCAGCCGGGAAGTTATACATGTGTTTATTCAGCCGCAGATTCAGCGGGAAATGTTGCAACTGTAAGCATTACCGTAAATATTGTTGCAAAGCCTGTCAGTGAAAATAATACACCGACAGGAGATTTTCCGTATGAGATTCATGTAAATAAACTTGCTAACTGTGTCACTGTTTATACAAAAGATTCAAATGGAAATTATACAGTTCCATATACAGCATTTGTATGTTCCTGCGGAAATAACACGCCGACAGGCACATTCAAAACTTCTGCAAAATACACATGGAGAGCACTTATTAATAATGAATATGGACAGTATGCTACAAGAATAGTAGGAAGTATTCTCTTTCATTCAGTTCCATACACAAGTCCGAGAAAAAATGCATTAATGACAGAAGAGTTTAATAAACTCGGACAGACAGCGTCCGCAGGTTGTGTAAGACTTACGGTTGCCGATGTTAAATGGATATATGAAAATTGTCCAAGTGGTACTACGGTTATTATTTATAATGATGAAAACCCGGGACCACTCGGAAAACCATCAGCACCGTATATATCAGAAGACAATGGCTGGGACCCGACTGACCCTGATTCATCTAATCCGTGGAATTAACTACAAACATAGAAAACAGAGGTGTTAATTTATGAACAGTATATTTGGAACAGAAGATAATACTTACAATGATATCAGAGAAAAATCGCTGATGCAGTGGCTTGATGAAATGTCAGAGCATGAAGATATAGCTGTGCGTGGTGGTGTTAAGCTTGCGAGGGAGTATGTACAGCACCTAAATGATGAAATAGCAAGACTTGAAAGTGAAAACGAGCTAAAGACACAGTATCTTAAAAAGATGAAGAATAAAAATATAAAGTAATATTATAACAAAAGGGGCTGCCGCAACAAGAAAATTTAATACAAAATATAGATATTCAGTAGTAATCAATGCTATATTCTGTATGAACTTATCTTAAAGCGACAGCCCTAAAATTAATGTTTCGCATTAACAATGATGCCTACGGCTTGTTCCGTGCTGCGCATCATGAAATGATGATATTATGTTCTTTAACAAATTCACCGATTTTTTTGTCTGAACCAAGAATATGGTTTGACAGCCAGCCGAGCAGGAAATTTATTAATTCAGTAAGGTATTCCTGCTGATTATTATCAATATCATCAAGTGTGTTAAGGTCGATATTGACAAGCTTTTCTATAAAAGCAGCATGTGCCCGCTGCTGGGCTTCTAATCCCGGATAGCCTATCTTTTCCATAAGCTTTTCCTCATCACTGAAATGAAATTCAGTATAATCTTTTAATTCAGATAAAAGTTCAATTATTTTATCGTATTTATCGTGAAGTAATTCTTGAAATATAAGGTCGTTAGCTTCTTTTATTATTTCAAAAAGCTGGCGGTGCTCATCATCAACAAGCTGTATGTCTGTCTTATATTTGTCTGTAAATGTGAATGGGTCATCTGGTTTAAATTTGCCAATCATAATATCACTGCTTAAAATATGTCTGTATAACCAGCGGACGAGAAACTCTAATAATTCATTCAGAGATGTGCGGGCTGATTCGTCGGATGTAGTATCAATTTCGAATGAGCTGATTTTTTTTGTGAAAGCTGCATGTTCTTTTTTTTGAATTTCAAGCTCAGGGTCATGTATACTTTCCATATATTCTTCTTCATGTTTAAAATGATTAGAAGCATAATCTTTAAGTTTTGCTATAAGATTTTTTGCAATTGCATTGATATCGTCAGTTTCAGAAATCATTTTAATTGACTGGTTTATAAGTGTAAATAATTCTCTGTGTTCATTATCAATCTGTTCAATACCTGTTAAACAGTCTGTTGTAAATTCGTACATAATAAACCTCCTTTGTAAAATCACTTTTGTTCAGTCGCAAATCTTATAACTCAATTACCTTGTAGCTGTGGCACTGGTCATGAATTAAATCCCAGTCAAGCTCGCCACCGATACCAGGTGTCTGTGGAACATGGATTATACCATTTTCATCAATTGGGAGAAGTCCTTTCATTGGGAACTGGAAGTCTTCTTCCGGAACAAAATATTCAAAGAACTCACAGTTTCTTACAGCACATGATACATGTAAGTTTACTAAGTCCATAAAGTTCATGGTTGTTGTATGAATTTCACAGTTCAGGCCAAATGCTTCAGCCATGTGGCAGATTTTCAAAGTGCCAGTGATACCGTCTTTCCATGAAACATCAGCCCGCACAATGTCAGCCGCATTCTGTGCAATAACCTGTGCAACACCCCAGTGAGCTCCTCGTGTAGTTTCAGTTGCAGCGATTGGAATATCAAGAGCGTCACATAATCTCTTGTATTTGTACAATTCAAAATCACGGAAAGGTTCTTCTAACCAGCGGTAATTAAGCTTTTCAAGGCCTCTTCCTACAGCAATTGCCTGGTCGAGTGTATATTCTGCAACAGGGTCACTCATCAATACCATATCATCACCTACAGCTTCACGCAGTTTGCGGTGAATTTCCATATCATAAGTATATGGGCCGGGAGGGTGTGCCTTGTATATTTTAATTCCACGACTCTTGTATGCAAGAGCTTCTTCTATATAATCATCTACAGTCTCATGGAAGAGCCCGCTTGCATATACAGGAAGTTCATCACGGTATGCACCGATATATTTGTATAATGGAAGACCTGCTTCTTTTGCACAAATATCCCATAAAGCCACATCAATAGGGCCTGGAAGATATACAGGGAAAAATGTAAGGTGGCGGTCAATATTCCATAAATCATGCCATATTTTCTCGCGGTCATGTGGGTCTCTTCCCATAATAACCGGTGCAATGTTATCATGAAGATAACTTTCAGTTACATTACCGCTTCTTGCGGCAAGTGCAGTTGCAAGACCTTCTATGCCATTGTCACATGTAAGTTTGATTACAATGACATCCCAGTCCATTGTGCTGCCGCCTTTTCTTTTCTCATCGAACAGGCATTTGGCTCTTTTAACCCACCAGGTTTCAAATTTAACAATTTTCATTAGTTAAAATTCCTCCTTTATAATTTTATCAGATACTGAACTTTTTAAAGTCTGAAGAGAAATAATATGGCTTCTGCTGATATGATACATGCAGGCTTCATGGATTTTCTTATCGTCCTCTTCAAGCAACGCTGTTATAATTGCGTGATGCTCAGAATAATAATTTTCTTTCCTTGCTGTTCCGCAAATTGAATTGTATGAACCGATACGGTACTGTGTAAACATTGTCTGGCGATAAAATTCGCTCAGTGCGGGATTATGCGCAATATCAAGAATGTACTGATGAAAAGCAATGTCCAAATCATAATATTCTTCATCATTATTAATATCAAGATGTTCAAAAAGCTCATCATAATCCAGAAGCTGGCCTTTATCAAAACTTTGTTTGTAGCGTATTGCAACAGTAGGTTCAAGAATCTGACGGATTTGATACATTTCATTAATCAGACTTTCTGTAATTACTGGAGCAAATGTGCCCTTTCTTGGACGGACTTCAACAAGATTTTCTTCCTTTAGGGCAAGCAGGGCTTCGCGGACCGGAGTTCGCCCTATTCCTGTCTCTTCAACAATCCTCAGTTCATGGATTGCTTCGCCGGGAAGATATGTACAGCGTTTGATTTTGTGCTTTATGTAGTTGTAAGCCTGTTCCTTTAATGTCTGTGATGTCAGAATATTTGTATTTTCTTTCATATTATTAAATCCTTTTTTGTTTTTTAAATCTTAACATAAATAAAATAAAAAAGCAAGGTGTGATATATCACACTTCAAAAATAATTGCAAAAACTGATACATATGTGTTGAAATATGGAAAATGCTGTGCTAATATGAAGATGCTGTGATATATCAGACATAAATTGAATGGAGAGATTTGCATATGAAGTATGAAATTAAGGACTTGAAAATTTACAGTGCGCTTTCAAAAATGAGTAAGCCGATTGCAGATGCTACACATACAATAAGTGATATAGCTTTCTATGTTGTAGAACTTACGACAGCAGAGGGAATAACAGGACAGGGTTATCTGCTCAGTTTTCATTATTCACCTAAGGCTATTGAGGGTGCTCTTAAAGATATGAAAAAATTCATATTAGAAAAAGGTTATTGTGTTAATGAAACATTGAAGATGAAACATGACTATGAGCAGGAATGTGAATATTTTGGAAATTTAGGTTTGCTTCGCTGGGCGCAGGCTGCAGTTAATGTGGCAATGTGGGACGCATGGGGCAAGATTTTAGGCCAGCCGATTTATAAAATACTTGGAAGTAACGGTAAGAAAATTCCGGTTTACGGAAGTGGCGGCTGGATTAGCTACAGTGATGAAGAATTATTAGAAGAAGTGCTCGATTACAAAAAGAGAGGATTTCAGGCTGTTAAGATTAAGGTTGGAAGTCCTGATATGGAGAGAGACCTTCGCCGTATTGCAAGAGCAAGAGAAGAACTTGGAAATGATGTAAAAATTATGATGGACGCTAATCAGGGAATGGATGTACCGAGTGCAATCAAATTGTCAAATTCTGCAAGAAATATGGGTATTCACTGGTTTGAAGAACCGGTTGCAAATACTGATTTTGCGGGTTATGAAATTATCCGTAACAAGACAGGAATCAGCCTTGCAATGGGCGAAAGAGAATATGACAATAATGCATTAAAGAATCTTATTGCAAGAAATGCCCTTGATTTATGGCAGCCTGATTTGATAAGAATCGGTGGTGTAGAAGAGTGGAGAAACACAGCAAGTCTTGCACAGGCTTATCATATTCCATGTCTTCCACATTACTACAAAGACTATGATGTACCGCTTCTTGCTACTGTTGCAAATGCTTATGGTGCAGAATCATTTGACTGGATTGATGCTATAATAGATAATCCGATGAAGATAGATAATGGTTATGCAGTCTTACGAGAAGGCAGCGGCTGGGGATTCAGCTTTAAGCATGAATTTATGAAAGAAGTTCAGGAATAATTTGCGTAAATTATGACTAACAGAAGGAAGCTTGGAAATAATTTGCATAAGTTGTGACTAACAGAAGGAAGTCTGGAAATAATTTGCATAAGTTATGACTAACAGGAGGAAGTCCGGGAATGATTCGTGTAAGTTATGGCTAACGAAATGATTGGTAAAAATCAGGAGGTAAATAAATGTTTGAATTAGACGGAAGAGTCGGTATAGTTACAGGCGCAAGCAGTGGAATCGGGCTTGCAACAGCGCAGGTTTTAGCAGAAGCAGGAGCAAAGGTGTATTCCGTGAGCAGAACAGGCAGGCCAAAAGATGACAACTATAAGAGCCATGAAAATGTTGTACACATTAAAGGTGATATAACAGATTTGTATTCTATGAAAAAGCTTGTCAAAGAAATCGGTGATAAAGAAGGAATAGATTTTCTTATAAATAATGCCGGTGTGAGTGTTAAGAAAAGAGCCGAGGATATTACAGAAGAAGATTTCTCATGGGTAATGAATGTTAATGTAAACAGCGTATATCATTTATCCTGTATGTGTTATCCTTATTTAAAACAGTCAAAATATGTAGGAAGAATAGTTACAATATCAAGTATGGCAGCACATTTGGGATTTAATCAGGTTGTTCCATATTGTACAAGCAAGTCGGCAGTTTTAGGGCTTACAAGAGGACTTTCTGTAGAATGGGCTAACGATAATATAACTGTAAACAGTGTTGCACCGGGCTGGTTTCCAAGTGAGCTTGCAAGAAAAATGATGGACGATGAGCGAAAAAAGCTTATATTAAACCGTATGCCGGTACATAAATTTGGTGATACAAAAGATTTGGGTGCAATGATACAGTTTTTGTTAAGCGATTCAGCTACATACATAACAGGACAGGATTTTGCAGTTGACGGTGGAGCATTAGGCTTTGGTTTTTGATGATGGAGGAAAAAAATGAACGAGACAGAACTTTTTGAGATAATGAAAGAAAAATTATACACACCTGTTGTTGGTGATATATTAGATGCAAAGGGTTATATGCATCAGTTTTTACCACAAAATATCAGACCTTTAAGAGATGATATGAAGATTGCAGGAAAAGCTATGACAGTGCTTATGATAGATGTTTTTGGCGAGCAGAAAAAACCATTTGGAAGATTATGTGAATGTCTTGACCAGATTCAGCCAAATGAAATTTATATTGCAACAGGAGGAACAAAGCGTTGTGCATATTGGGGCGAACTGCTTACTGCAACAGCAAAGACAAGAGGCGGAAACGGTGCAATAGTAGATGGCTGGCACAGAGATACACCACAGGTATTAGAGCAGAACTGGCCGGTATTCTCAACAGGCTGTTATGCACAGGATTCAAGTGTGCGTACACAGGTTGTAGATTTCAGATGTCAGATAGAAATCGGTCAGGTAACGATTCATGATGGTGATTACATTTTTGGTGATGTAGACGGTGTCATTATAATTCCAAAAGAAATTGCACAGGAAGTAGTTGAAGAAGCATTGGAAAAGGCATCAAAGGAAAAAGGACTTCGTAAGGCAGTAGAAGGCGGTATGCCTGTAACAGAGGCATTTGAGAAGTTTGGTGTACTTTAATCCGGATAAAGGAGCAGTGGTATATGGAAAATATAAATGATAAAGATTACCGCGCATTTCAGATTGATAAATCAGATAATGTTGCAACTGCCCTTGTTGAAATTCCAAAAGGAAAATTAAGGCTTCTCGGAGAATGTCACGAAGACAGCATGGAATGTACTGAAAAAATTCCTGCCGGACATAAGGTTGCAGTCTGTGATATATCACAGAATGAGATGATTATGAAATACGGTATTCCAATTGGAAAAGCAACTGCCGATATCAAAAAGGGACAATGGGTTCATCTGCATTGCATGAAAAGTAACTATGATGAGCGCAGCGCTCACCTTGATGTAATTACAGGCGCACCAAAAGATATAGAATATTAGAGGAAATGTATATGAATTTGGGAGATTTAAGAAAAATCACATGGGAAGGATATTTAAGGGCTGATGGAACAAAAGGCATCAGGAACAAAGTTATAGTTGTGTACACTGTAGAGTGTTCTTCTTTTGTAGCCCACAGAATAGTCGCTGAAATAAATAATCCCGATGTAGAAGTTATAGGTTTTGATGGTTGTACTGATAATGCCTATGCAATTCATCTGCTTACAAGTCTCATTACACATCCTAATGTCGGTGCAGTTCTTGCAGTCGGACTTGGCTGTGAATACACTCAGGCCGACCGCCTTGCAAAAGTTGCAAAAGAACATGGAAGAACTGCACAGTATTTTTACATACAGGAAAGTGGCGGAACAGCGGAAAGTATTAAAAAAGGCGTTAAGATAGTCGCACAGATGCTTGATGAACTTAAAAATACTCCGAGAGTAACTATGGGTTTTGAAGATTTGACAGTTGGTGCGGAATGTGGTGGAAGTGACTTTACAAGCGGACTTGCCGGAAATGTTGTAGTAGGAAAGTTTTATGACATGTTAGAAGAAATCGGCGGAACTCCGATATTTGAAGAAATAGTAGAAGCGGTCGGTCTCGTTGACATATTGAAAAACCGTGCCGCAAATGAACAGGCAGAGAAAGAGTTAGTTTACACTTACAACAAAGCTCTTGAGTATTGCAAAAGCGTGCATCAGTATTCAGTCAGTCCCGGAAATTTTGCAGGTGGATTGAGCACAATCGAAGAAAAAAGTATGGGAGCTGTCATTAAGAGTGGTTCAAAGCCGATTCAGGGAGTATTAAAAGTCGGAATGAAACCACCAAAAGCCGGTTTGTGGCTCTTAGACAGCACACCTGACCCGAATGATGTCCAGTACGGCATAACTAACCCTAATGACAACGAAGGTCTTATTGATTTAATAAGCTGTGGAAGTCATCTGACATTTTTAGTAACAGGGCGTGGAAATGTAGTTGGAAGTGCAATAGCCCCTGTAATAAAAGTAACAGGAAACCATGTTACATACAGCAGACTTGAAAATGATATGGATTTTGATGCAAGCCTTCTGCTTGACGGTAAAGTAAAAGTTGATGAACTCGCAGTAATGCTTGCAGAGTATGTTGCCAAAATCTGCGCCGGCAAAAAGACAAAGGCAGAGATACTCGGTCATGCAGAATACTTTATTCCATATAAATATCAGGACAAAACAGTTGTAATGGATAAACCATGTAAATTTTAGTTAAATTATAAAAATAAATGTAAAAGAGGATAAAGATATGACAGATATTTTTTCTTTAAATGGACAGACAGCTATTGTTACAGGTGGTGCAACAGGCTTAGGACTTGCCATGACACAGTGTCTGATTGAGTCAGGTTGTAAGGTAATTGTAGTTAGCTCATCTCCATATGAAAAATATGCAGATACATTAAAAGAGCTTGGAAGCCTGGCTTCATATGAGCAGTTTAATATTACTGATACTGATAAGACACCTGAATTTGTAGAGGGACTTGTTAAGAAATATGGTAAAATCGACATTCTTGTAAACAATGCCGGAGTGCACTGTAAGAAACCAATCGAGGACATGACAGTTGAAGATTATACAAATGTATTAGATGTTCATCTTGTTGGTGCATTTGCACTTACTAAGGCGATAGTTCCACATATGCGGAGCAATAAGAAAGGAAATATCATATTTATTGCAAGTATGACAAGTTATATAGGACAGCCTTATGTAATGGGTTACTCAACTGCAAAAGCAGGCTATCTTGGCATGATACATACACTTGCAAGTGAAGTTGGTGCTGATGGAATCAGGGTAAACGGTATTGCTCCGGGCTGGATTGATACTCCTATGTTCAGAAAAGCAACTGACGGTGATGACGCAAGAAAGAATAAGATACTTGGAAGAACACCTATGAATAAATTCGGAGAGCCAAAAGATATCGGCTGGGCATGTGTATATTTGTGCAGTGATGCAGCAAAATTTGTTACAGGTGCGGTTATTCCGGTTGATGGCGGCGCACTTACAGGTTTTTAAGGAGGAATTGCGATGTTTAGGGAAGATTATCTTCTTACAAATGAGACAGGAAAGAGATTATATGAAAAATATGCAAAAGATTTGCCAATTATAGATTATCATTGTCATCTTCTCCCACAGGAAATATATGAAAATAAACAGTTTGTCGATTTGGGAGAAATGTGGCTTGCGCATGACCATTACAAATGGCGTGCAATGCGTACTTTTGGAATAGATGAAAAATATATTACAGGAGATGCGTCATATTACGAGAAATATTTAAAATTTGCTGAAATAATGCCTGAGCTTATCGGCAATCCGCTCTATATATGGTGCGCTCTTGAGCTTAAGAGATATTTTGGAATTGAAGAGCCGCTTTGTCGTGAAAATGCAGATGAGATATATCAGAAGACAAAGAAACTCATTCGGGAAAAAAATATGACACCACGTTACTGTATGAAGGTCAGCAATGTAGAAGTTGCATGTACAACAGAAGACCCGCTTGATGATCTGCAGTACCATAAGAAATTTATCGAAGAAGGCTGTGACGGAATTAAAATCTGGTCAGCTTTCCGTCCTGATAAAGCATTTTATGCTGAAAAAAAAGGATTTGCAGACTACATAGGTAAATTATCAGAAGCTGCAAAACTTCCGATAACAAGTTTTAGAGGGCTGATGCAAGCACTTGAAAGCCGCCTTGAGTATTTTGCCAAAATCGGAACAATGATAAGCGATAACGGTATTGAAGACTTTACATGGGTTGATTATACAGAAAAAGATATTGAGAATATTTTCTCAAAGGCAATGAGCGGCAAAGCTTTAGAGCAGAAAGAAATTGACATGTACCGTTCATGCTTCTTAATGGAAATAGCACAGATATATCACAGACATAATTTTGTTATGCAGCTTCATATAGGAACATATCAGGGCGCAAATAAGAGCCGCGAAGCAAGTATCGGTGTTGCATGTGGTTTTGACTGTACAGATGACAGCACAAGAATTAAAAGTGTCGGAGAATTATTAGACCGTCTGACAAAGTTAAATGCCCTTCCAAAGACAATACTGTATCCTCTCGATGCAAGAAATATAGAGAATTATGCAATTTTAGCAGCAGGTTTCTGTGAAGGTCCGCAAAGAGCCAAAGTACAGCTTGGTGCTCCGTGGTGGTTCAACGACCAGTGCTACGGAATCAAACGACAGTTTGAAGCAGCTGCCAATCTTTATCCTATTGCATTGTCAGTCGGAATGCTCACTGATTCAAGAAGCTTTTTAAGCTATCCACGACATGAGCTGTACAGAAGAGTTCTTTGTAACTATTTTGGAGAGCTTGTAGAAAGAGGCGAATACTTCTCAGGGGAAGAAGCATTGAAAACTGTAGTTGAAAATGTATGCTACAAAAATGCAAAAAATTATTTTATAAAAGTGGGATTTTAATCCCGCGATATGCGAATGGTATAGTTATTTAGAAATTGTTATACTAGGAGTGTGAGAGTGCGCAGCACGGAACAATCCGTAGGTATCATTTTTTGATATAAAAATATAACGCTATTTCGACAAAACATAAATGTAATAAAAAACAACCAGGCTATAGCTTTAACAGATAATTTTGAAGTTATAGCCTTATTTTTTGCTGAACTATTTACTTTTATAAGTTTAGTTAATATAATGATATCGTGAATTTGTAATAACAGACATAAAATACAAAAAGTAATCTTACGAAGAAATAAAATCAGTCAAATTATGAAATACAAAAGAGAGGATTGGAAAATATGAAAAAAAAGATTTGTTGTGTGATTTTGGCAGCATCTATGGCAGTTGCCCTGTTTGGTGGCTGCGGTTCTTCAAAAGGAAGTAATGCAAAGAGCATTAAATTAGACCCGGATAATCCGGTATCTTTAACAATATGGCATTATTATAACGGAGCACAACAAGCGGCATTCGACCAGCTTGTTGAAGAGTTTAATACAACTGTTGGAAAAGAACAGGGAATATATGTAGAAGGTTATAGCCAGGGTTCAGTTTCAGATTTGGAAAAAGCAGTTACAGATTCTATGGACGGTGTTGTCGGAGCAGAGGAACTTCCTGATATTTTCTCATCATATGCAGATACTGCATATTCAGTTCAGCAGAAAGATGAGCTTATCGATTTGACAAAATATTTTACAGAAGATGAATTGTCGGAATATGTCGATGCTTATGTTAAAGAAGGATATTTTAATAATGATGGTGCGTTGTATTTATTTCCTGTAGCAAAATCAACAGAAATTATGATGATAAATAAGACTGACTGGGAACTGTTTGCAGAGGCTACAGGTTCAACTTTAGATGAGCTCAAAACAATAGAAGGTGTTGTCTCTGTTGCAGAGCGTTATTATGACTGGACAGACAGTTTGACTCCTGATGTGCCAAATGATGGAAAGGCATTTTACGGAAGAGATTCAATGGCAAATTATTTTGTTATTGCAATGAAACAGATGGGAAAAGAAATTTTTGAAGTAAAAGATGGAGATGTCACTATTAATACTGACAAAGAGCTTATAAAAAGAATCTGGGATAATTATTATGTACCGTATATAGAAGGTTATTTTGCCGCATATGGAAAATTCCGTTCTGATGATGTTAAGACAAAAGATATACTTGCTTATACAGGTTCAGCATCATCAGCTTTATATTTTCCGGATGCGATAGAGAGCAATAATGAGAGTTATCCGATAGATTTTATAATTGAGGAGCCACCGGTAATGGACGGTGGAGATGATTATAAAGTTCAGCAGGGAGCTGGAATGGCTGTTACAAAGTCAGATGAAGAACATGAATATGCTTCATGTGTATTTTTAAAGTGGTTTACAGAAAAAGAGCAGAATTTAAGATTTGTATGCGCTTCTGCATATTTACCTGTAACAAATGATGCTAACAGCGTTAAGGCTTTAGACAAAGTAATTAAAGATTATTCAATTGAAATAAATGACAAAGCATATGAGTGTCTTGTAAATGTAATGGATAATTTTAATTCTGATTTATTATATACAACAAAGAATTTCAGTAACGGTTATAGTCTCAGAAAAATTCTTGAATATAATTTGTCAGATAAAGCTGCAGAAGATAAGACTGCAATAGATGAGGCGATTGCAGCCGGAGCTTCAAGAGATGAAGTTTTAAGTCAGTATACAACAGATGAAGCTTTTGAAAATTGGTATAATCAATTTTGTGATGCACTTAATTCGGCAGCAGGTAAATAATATTCTACAACGGATATCAGAAATGAAATTGCGGGTGGCATTGGTTATATATGACAGCATTTGACGAAAGCAGAGGAAAATAAATTGAAATCAAAAAGACCGTTATATAAAATTTTCTTAATTCCAATACTGGTTTTGATATTAATACAGGGTGGATTTCCTTTTTTAATGCTTATTTCAAGTGGGATAAAATCAACTTTGGAAGAGAATGCGGTTGACATGGACAGACGAATGATTGAGAATCGTCAGGTTGTGTTAGAAAATTATATGGTTACTCAATGGAGTTCTGTATATAAAGAGCAGGAAAATCTTTCTTACATATTAGCAGAAATGCTTGCGGAAAATAATATCAGTATTTCAGATTTTTTGAAATCATCGGATATTCAACAGAAATATCTTGAAAATATTTTCCCGGATATGGTTGATGTTTTGCAGCATAATACTGCCTCAGGACTGTTTATTGTAATGGCAAATGACAGTCCGGTAGAAGAGAAGGCAGATTATCATGGATTTTATTTAAGAGATTCAGACCCACAGAATAAAACAGAAACTAATACAGATCTTTTACTTGAAAAGGGAAGTGAAAAACTTGCCAGAGGATTATCTATATCTATGGACCGCGCATGGTCAACAGATTTCCATTTTCAGGGAAATGGAAACCGGGCCGCAGATAAGTTTTTTTATGAACCGTATATTGCAGGTATAAATAATACAGATACGGATATGGTTAATCTTGGTTATTGGGCAAGACCATTTGTATTAGAGGACCATTATATGGACAGTTATCCGATAATAACATACTCCGTACCGCTGATATATAATAAAACAATTTATGGAATAATCGGGGTAGAAGTGTCTGTTAATTATTTAAGCAGCTTCTTTTCAGTAAAAGATTTAGACCTGAATTTAAATGCAGGCTATGCTGTTGCAATAGACAATGGGGATAACCTGTATGAGTGTATAGCGGGAAAAGGCGCATTATATGAGCTTGTTACAAGTAAGAGTAGTAACTTTACTTTACACGAACAGCCAATATCTGATTTATATGACATCAAAGATGTAAAAACTGGAAAACAGAATGTATATGCGGTTATAAGTCCGCTTGATTTGTATAGCAGCAATGTGCCATATGAGGATACTAACTGGGTATTATGTGGATTTGTTACTGAAAATTCTATTTTTGAACTTGGAGAAACTGTTTATTTGAGAGAGTTTTTTGCAATTCTTTGCAGCCTTATCATTGCGATTATAGTATTATTTGTGATGGTTCGGTATGTAACAAAACCGTTATACAGTCTTGTAGAAAGTGTCCGGGGCGGCGTTGAGGGAATACATAATTTTAAAGCATCCAATATACTTGAAATTGATGAGCTTCACAGTGTTGTTGAGTCATTGACAGATTCACAGAATCAGACAGAAGAACAGCTTTTAGAGGAGAAAGAAAGATATCGTGTAGCAGTTGAAAGTTCACAGGATATGTTCTTTATATTCAGAACTCCGGAAAATGAACTGGAAATAGTAAACAGCAGAATATTTGACGGTGTATGGGATTGTAATGAACACCCTGAATTTTTACATGGCAGGAACATATATCCGCAAGACTGGGAAATGCTTTATCATTCTGTTAAAAATGCTAGAGATACTATAGATGTAGAATTTAGGATTAAGCCTGAAAATCAGGACAATTACATATGGGTTAATCTGTATGGAAGTGTTTTGTCAGGCCCTGATAAAGACAGCAGGCGTATAGTAGGCTGTGTGCATGATATTAATCAGCGAAAGCTTTTGGAAAAAGCACAGGAAAAAAGGCAGTTTTTTGATCCTGTGACTTCATTCTGTAAAATCAGGCATGGAATTAAAATCATAGATAATATGAGAAAAAGTCAGTTAAAAGGTGTTCTTGCTCTTATAGATCTTAATAATTTTTCATACATAAATGAGCAGTATGGTCTTACATTTAGTGACATAATTTTAGAGAAACTTGCTAAAATAATTGTTGATATAAACAGAGATACTGGATTTGCAAATTCAGTCAATGTGCGTGCCGGAAGAGATGAAATATTAATTTGGTATCCTGACGCAGATGTTGAAGCAGTTGTTAAAATAACAGGTTTTGTAAGAGAAAGATTTATGCAGCTGACAAATCAGGAGTATCTTGAATTGAATTTTAAATGTGGAATAGCAGCTGCAGATGAAGAAGAAAGTATTAAGCGATATGCAGTTAAGGCAGACAAAGCTTTATCAGAAGCGCGTAACAGCTCAGAAGATACAATTATATATGATGAGAGTATGCATGTTGATTATGAACATGACAAACAATATGAAGAGGAAAATGCATTCAGTCATTTAGAGCATATGAGTCTTAGTTCAATTGCGCTCAATCTGTTTGATAAGAGTGGAAATATATCTGTTATATTTGACATTCTTTCATTAAAATTGCAGGAATTATATAATATGCATGATTTATATATTACATCGTTTGACAGTGAATACAATACAAACAGTCTGTATTACGAATGGAATAAATCGGATTGCAGTGTAAATGAAGAGATTGTGACGCTATGTCAGAATGAAACGGCAGCACTTGCAGAGCAAATGGGACAATGTGATTTGCAAGTTGTAGAAAAGGGTGTTTTGTCCTCTGTAATGTTTAGTCATTTTATAAGTAAAGACAACGGAATTGTATTCCATATGAAGGATAATGAAAGATATTCCGGAAGTATATTTTTTATGGGTGTTGATGGTAAACTTCTTGAAGAAGATGCAGCACGCAAGAATTTAATTGAGATTGGAACTATTATACAGAACAGAATCAACCTTGAGAAGCATGACCTTATTGCCCAGGCAAAATCAGATTTCCTTGCAAGAATGTCGCATGAAATCAGAACACCTATGAACGGAATTATAGGAATGACGGAAATTGCCTTAAAAGACGGTCAGACTAATGAAAGAAGAGTTGACTGTCTTGAAAAGATAAAAGGTGCATCAAATTATCTGCTTGGAATTATCAATGATATTCTTGATATGTCAAAAATTGAAAGCGGTAAAATGAAGCTGGTTGAAGGTAAATTTAATATTGCAAGACTTATAGATGATCTTCACCCTTTGCTTGAATCACAGATGGTACAGAAAAATATAGAGTACAGTCAGGACATTAATCTGAAAAATGAGTGGTTCTGGGGTGACGAATTAAGAATACAGCAGGTACTCATAAATCTTTTAAGCAATGCAATTAAGTATTCAAAAAGATGTGGACACATTAAACTTACTATAAGTGAAAATTATAGTGATGGAAATGTATCAGGCATCTATTTTGCAGTAGAAGATGATGGAATCGGCATAGCAGAAGATAAACAGCAGCTTGTATTTAAAAGTTTTGAGCAGGCAGACAATTCTGGTGGAGCAAGAAAACAGGGAACCGGACTTGGACTTGCAATATGCAGTAATCTCATAAATATGATGAAGAGTAACATCAATCTTGAAAGTGAACTGTATAAAGGAAGTAAATTTAGTTTTACACTCAATCTGAAGGTAGTTGCTGAAGACAATAGTCTGCATGAAAAAGAAACACTGGATTTTTCCGGCAAAAAAGTTCTTGTCGTTGAAGACAATGAGCTTAATATGGAAATAATTCATACAATGCTTGAAGATTATGGAATTAAAGTTTACGAGGCATATAACGGTAAAGAAGCACTTGACTGTATGATTAAGAGTCAGCCGGGAGATTATGATTTTATTTTAATGGATATAATGATGCCTGTTATGGACGGTCTTAAAGCGTCAAGAGAAATAAGAAAAATCGACAGGGATGACTGCCGCAGTATTCCTATAATAGCTATGAGTGCAAATGCATTTGATGAAGATGTGAAGCGTTCTTTAGCAAGCGGCATGAATGGACATTTGTCGAAACCAATAAATATAAGCAGGCTTGAGGGTATGCTCCGGTCAATTATAAATGATTGATTTAGAGGGGGATTTATGATATGATGAAACAAAGTTATGTGCGTACAATATTTTTAGTTTGAACACTATACTGCCTGTTTTAAAGACGGTACAGGTGATGCAGCACAGATATATAGAAAATTTTGTACTTATGGATAGGAGAGGAATATGTAGATGAGAAGAGCTATATGATGAGGAACAGAGGATAAAGATGCATATTCTACAAAAGAAGCATTCCGCATGATTGTTAATGGGGAATGTGGTGTTTTTTCACCGAAACTCATAGAAATGTTTAGAATTGTAAGAACAGAGTTTGGGGAATTTTCACAACTTGAAATACAATGATGACAGGAGTGCTGAGCCACCCGGTAAGGAACAGTTTATAATGTTTTGTCTGCTCAACACCGTATAATAAAGAGAATTAAGAGTTAAGAAGGAAGATAGGATAGTGCATAGAAGAATTGACAATATAATAGCTCAGCTTATGGATTTAAATAAGGAATTAGAAAATCAGTATGACATATTGGAGGCTCTTTGTTCGGATTATCTGGCAATTTATAAAGTTGATTTTGATACCGGAACATTTGGGGTTCACAGAGTTGACAGACAGTTAAGACCGGAAAGTTCCAAAATTTCGGAAAATTTCGACAATTATGATGAGGCAATGCAAATTTATGTGTCGAAATTTGTAAAAATAGAGGACAGAGATTATTTTATTGAAGCTGTGAAAAAAGATGTTGTTTTGGAAAAGTTCAAAACAGACAGAAATTATATTGTCAGATATCGTGTTGAAAAAAAACCGGACAGTCAGGAATTTTTTGATGTTCAATTTGTAGATGTAAGTAAATCAGAAGATGAACATATTGCGATTGTAGCTTTTAGAAATGTCGATGCGATTATCAGAAAAGAAAATGCATTCAGGGAAGAAACAAAACAGGATTTACAGGAAACATTAAGTGGTTCAGGACTTGGTATATGGTCAATTGAGGCTGAAGAGGGAAAATTACCTAAAATGTCAGGAGATGCTACATTTAGAAGACTGCTTGGTGTTTCCGATGATATTTCACCGGAAGAATGTTACGAATGGTGGTACGGACGTGTTGTAGATGATTATAAAAAGCATGTTCGTGAGAGTGTCGAACTTATGATTACTGAGGGAAGCTGCGAAGTCAACTATGAGTGGAATCACCCACAGCTTGGAAATATGTATGTTCGTTGTGGTGGAATTAAGGATACTAAATATAATAAAAAGGGTTATCGCATAAAAGGTTATCATCAGGATGTTACAGAAATAAGTCTATCAAGGCAGCGGCATGAACAGGAAATGAGAGAATCATTTAAGGAGCTTCAGCGTGCAAATAGGGCAAAAACAGAGTTTTTATCTTATATGTCGCATGATATAAGAACTCCTATAAATGGAATATTGGGAATGCTTGTAATCGCCGGAAAAAATCCAACAGATTTAGAATTACAGAAGAATTGCCGTGAAAAAATCGGGGTGGCAGCAGATCATTTGATGTCATTAATTAACGATGTTCTGGAATTTAGTAAAATTCAGAGTACAAAAATGCCAATTGTCCAGGAAGCGTTTAATTTAAATGAGCTTTTAGATAATTGTCTGAATATTTTAATTCCGCAGTCTGAAGAAAAAGCAATATCAATAATTAAGAAAACTGAGAAATTAAAATATACTGACCTGATAGGAAGTCCGGCGCATATTCAACAAATATTAATTAATATTACAGGCAATGCAATAAAGTATAATTATGATTATGGTAAGGTTTATATTTCAATTGATGAGGAATTTGCTGATGAAGATTACATAATCTGTCACATCAGAATTTCCGACAATGGAATTGGAATGGAACCGGAATTTATTAAACATATATTTGAACCGTTTACCCAGGCAAAAAAGATGCAAGAACACACTATGAGGGAACGGGACTTGGAATGGCTATCGTAAAAGAAACGGTAGATTTTCTAAAAGGAACTATAAAAGTAGAAAGTACTCCGGGAAAAGGAAGCGTGTTTACTGTCAGTTTACCATTGATGATTAATAAGACTGTTAAGGCGCAGGATTGTATTGTTGCACAAAATGAAGAGCCGCAGGATGTATCAGGAATGAATATTCTGCTTGTCGAGGATAATGAGCTTAACCGCGAGATTACAAAATATGTTCTCGAAGATGCAGGAGCTTTAGTAACAGATGCAGAAAATGGTCAGAAGGCATTAGAAGAATTCTCAGAGTCACAGCAATATGCGTTTGACTGTATTTTAATGGATATAATGATGCCTGTAATGAATGGAATTGAAGCTGCAAAGAAAATCCGTTCGTTAAACAGAGATGATGCAAAGACAATTCCTATTATAGCACTTTCTGCAAATACTTTACTTAAAGATGAGACAAATCTGGATTTGTCCGGAATAAATGGTTACATAGAGAAACCGATTTATGCAAAAAAGCTTTTCGCAACAATAAACAGTTTTTGTAATATGAAGTGATGGGTGTAGGGTTTATGAAAAATAAGTTTTTATTAGTTGTATTAATGATAGTTTTATTAGTGTGTATGTGTTCATGTGGCAAAAAATCAGAGAGTATTTCTGGTAATGAGAATCTGCCTCAAATTGTAATCGGCAGTGATAATTATGAACCATTTAACTATGTAGACAGTAATATGCAGTTTGCAGGTGTTGATGTAGAAATTGCAAAAGAAGCATTTAAGCGTTTAGGCTACAGACCTGTTTTTAAACAGATTGAGTGGGAAAATAAAGATGAATATTTAAAAACAGGAGAGGTGGACTGTCTGTGGGGAAGTTTTACAATGACCGGAAGGGAAGATTTGTACCAGTGGTCGGGGCCTTATATGTACAGTAATCAGGTTGTTGTTGTGCGTGTTGACAGTGATATACATACGCTGAAAGATTTAGAGGGAAAACGTGTTGCAGTTCAGGTGTCAACAAAGCCAGAGGAACTTTTGTTAGATGAAACTAACGAGAATATGCCTGATGTGAAAGCAGTATATACATTTTCAACAATGGAAGAAATTTATTCGTGTCTGCGAAAAGGCTATTGTGATGCAATTGCAGGTCATGAAGATGCCCTTAATGCATTTATTAATTCAGAAGATTCAAGTGAATATCGAATGCTTGAAGAGAGTCTTTATATATCAGAGCTTGGTGTAGCCTTTGAGAAAGGAACAGATATAGAGCTTTCACAGGAACTGACGCAGACTCTTCAAGATATGAAAGATGATGGAACTATAGGTAAAATATTAAAGAAATACGGGCTAAATGTCAATAAGGCTCTGGGGGGAGGCTTTTAAATGGACGGTAATATTATAAAAAAACATGAATCGGGTATAAGACTTGTAGTAATAATGTTAATAACAGGAATTGTGCTGCTAGCGGTGTCAATTGCCGTGCTTACTGAAAACGCCCACAAGCAGACAATGGCTGTATGTAATGAGACATTTGATTTTGTTAAGAGGAGAATAGCAAAATATGAGAATTATTCGGCTAATGACAAAATAAAAAGTCTTGTTAGGCTTCTTGATAAGACAGAAGAACTCAGCCGCTGTGTTTCAGAACATGATAGTGTTTCACAGGAATTTTTTGATAATTACGCCCAGGAACAGAGAATAGACTGTATTTATGTTTTTGATGAAAATATGAATGTAACATTTCAATCAGGTAAAGATGAGATGATTTCGTGGGAAGATAAATTAAATAAAGAAGATATAAGCAGCATTATACAGTATCCGAAGAAAAAGTATACTATAAGAGTAGAAAGAGATGGTGAAGTATATGATTTTGCTGCGGTTTCAAAAAGGGATGAACCGGGTATTATATTGACTGTTTCACATAAAAGGGATATTTTGTCGAAAGATAAGGAGATTACAATGGATTCCCTTTTAGAAGATTTTACATTCAAACTTAATGGTGTAGTAGTTGTTACGGATAAAGAGAAAGTGTTAAGTTCTAATTTCTCAAAACTACAGCATAAGACGGTTCATGAATGTAAAATGTTGTATACCGGAGTATTTGAAGCAGACAGGAATCATCTTATAAAGCTTAAATTTAATGGTAACAGGTGGTATGGAAGCAAGATTGTAACAGACGGTTATAATTTATACGCTTTCTTCCCTGAAAAATCAGTATACAGTAGTCTTAGAAATACGATTATAATCGGCATTTTTTCTTATATTGCTGTATGTATTATAATTCTGTATATCAGATATGAAATTAACAGAGCTAATATGAAACAGATAGAAAAACAGTTAAGACTTATAAGTTCAATTAGTGGTATTTATGTTTTTGCAATGGTAATAAATCTGAAAAATAATAAGTGTGAAGTAGTAAAGGCAGATGAGTATAAAAAAAATGTGGTTGATGTTGACAAAGGAGCTGAAGCTGTTTTAAAAAGTTATGCTAAAAACTGTATTACAGAGCAATATCAGGAAGAATTTATAAAGTTTACCGAATTAGAAACTGTTTCACAAAGGCTAGGGTATGAAAAATATATCACATGTACAGCAGAAGGAAAAGATGGCAGATGGTATCTGTTGCTGCTTGTTCCGCAGCAGCAAAGCCAAAAAGGAGCAAAAGATTCTGTAATATTGTTATGCCGTGATATTACCATGGATAAATTGCGTGAGCTTGCATATGAAAGTGATTTGAAACATTCAGTCGAACAGGCTGAGAGAGCAAATGTTGCCAAAACAGATTTTTTGCGGCGTATGAGTCATGATATAAGAACTCCTATAAATGGTATTCGTGGAATGATTGATATAAGCAGACATTATATAGGTGATGAGAACAGACAGGAAGAATGTCGTGACAAAATTTTAGCTGCGTCCGGATTTTTGCTAGACCTGGTTAACAATATTCTGGATATGAATAAACTTGAATCAGGTGAAATAAAACTTGAAGAGAAACCGTTTGATTTAAAAAAGCTGATAGAAGATATTATATCAGTTATTGAAGTACAGGCGGCAGAACGCAATGTTACTCTTAAAGTGGAAAAAACTAACTCCTTCTATCGTTATCTCATTGGAAGTCCGCTTCATTTACGACAGGTTTTACAGAACATAATGAGCAATGCGGTAAAATATAATAAAGAAAACGGGTCAATTACTATCAGTATGCGTGAAATATTTTCTGATGAGGA